>CAYNUZ010000181.1:0-5205 GCA_964400385.1 uncultured bacterium
CGGCGGGGTCCAGAGGGCGTCGTGGATGTCGGCCGACCGGTTCCCCGGCGGCGGCCCGGCGGCGTAGACCCGCAGGGTGTCCTCGGCTTCCTGCGCCTCCGGCGATTCGTCCACGTCCCCGACGGCCTCCGGCGCGACGTCCCGGCCCATGAGGTGGCGCAGGAACCACGAGAAGATCGCGGTGCGCGACCGCTCGTGATACGCGTGGCGGCCCGGCACTTCGACCAGGTTCAGGCGGTCGGCGGCCCCCAGCACGGCGTACCGCGCGGCCAGCGTGGCGTGGGCCTCCCGGATGGAGGCGAGCGTGAACAGGGCGTCGCGGTCGGCCGAGGCCAGGAGCAGCGGTCGGGGCGCGATCAGCCCGCCGACGTCGGCGAGGTCCCACTCCCGGGTGTTGATCCACCACATGCAGTCGCAGTGCGTGTCCACCGTCCGGTCCCCGAGGTGGGAGGCCAGCGTGCCCGTGCCGCACGAGGGCGCGGCCGCCTTGACGCGCTCATCCACCGCGCTCACGAACCAGCAGATGGCCGCTCCGCCCGAGGCGCCGGTGGACCCCAGCCGCGCGGGATCCACCTCGGGCCGCGCCGCCAGGAGGTCCAGCCCCCGGATCCCGTTGACGGTCTCGATGCCCGCCGGCGTGTACCCCCGGCTGTACCAGTGGTACCAGCCCTCCCGGTAGCAGCCGTGGTGAAAGCCCGGGACTTCGCCGAGCTGGATCGTGTCCACGATCAGGCAGACGAACCCGAGCTGCGCGAACCGGCGGGCGTGCGCCTGGTAGTGCGCCTTCTGTCCCGCCGCGTGACCGCAGGTATAGAGGATGGCGGGCGCGCGGCCGGACCCCGCGGGCAGGTAGATGTTGGCGGTCACGTGCAGCCCGGGCAGGCTCTCATAATGGAGCTTCTTGATGCGGTAGCCCTTGCGCTCGACCGTGCCGGTGACGGTGACCGGGGGTGGCGTGCGCGATGCGGCCAGCAGACCGTCCATGCCGAGCATCTCGATCAGGTGGGCGCGCCGGTCGGGAGGCAGCGGGCGGGCGGCGTCGGCCCGGGCGCGATCGGAGATCCCCCGCGCGACACCGGCCAGGTAGTCCCGGATGGTCACGGGCATATACTACTCTGCGTGAGCAGTCCCGAGCCGGTCGCGCCCGTCTCGTTTGCGGAAGCACTGGATCAACTGGGTTTCGCCGAGCCCGACCGGCTCAATCCCGGGGCATGGGATGCCGCGCAGGCCGCCTGCCCCGGGGCGCCCCTGCCCTTCCTGACCGAAGGTTTCCTGGACGAGGCGCTCAGATACATTCGGGCCGATGCCGGCATGCGCGCGGCGTTTCACGCGGCCGCCGCACGGGTCCGCGCGACCCCCGCGGCAGCCCGGATGGCGTGGCACGGACACCACCAGATGTTCATCGCGGCGGACGGGCTCAAGCGGTTCGCGCTGGAGTCACCCGCGCTCGGTGAGCATGGGGGCATGCTCACCGCCCTGGTGGCGCTCTCGGGCCTCCCCCGTATCCGCGAGCTGCACCGCGCGCGCGGGATCCCGGACGCCGTCACCGTGGAGACCATGAGCGACCTCGGGATCTGGATGCGCCACTACCGGGAGCGGAACGGCCGGTGGGGGCTGCGCGAGCTGCGCTGGCTGATGCACCACTTCCGCGGCCACCTCGTCCGGCTGGGCCGGCTCCAGTTCAAGCCGTCGCTGCTCTGGCCCGAGACCGGGTGGGAGCCGGCGCTGCACCAGGGCGACCGGGTGCTGGAGATCCACATCCCGGCGGAGGACCCGCTGGACGAGGCGGCCTGCGTGGACTCCTGCCGCCGCGCCCGCGAATTCTTTCCCCGGTACTATTCCGAGCTGCCGTTCCGGGCCATCACCTGCGTCGCCTGGCTGCTCGACCCGGTGTACCGGGAGATCCTGCCGCCGACCGCGAACCTCGTCCGGTTCCAGTCCCATTTCGACCTCCGGCGGGTCGAGGCCGACGAGGGGCTGGCGTTCGAGCGGGTCTTCGGGGGGCCCAGACCGGATGACCTCAGCGGCCTGCCGCGCGACACCGCGCTCCGGCGGGCGATCCTCGACCACTACGCGCGCGGCGGCCGGCCGCTGGCCGAGGGCGCGGGCATCTGGCGGGATTCGTGACGCCGCCGGGGATGCCGGAGATCCTGGCGGCGCGCGACCGGATCGGGCCGCACGTCCTCCGCACCCCGCTGCGCAACTATCCGGAGCTGGATGCGCTGGCCGGGTGCACCCTCTGGCTCAAGCACGAGAACCACCAGCCGACAAACTCGTTCAAGGTCCGCAACGGGTGCTCCGTGGTGACCGCGCTGCCGCAGGCGGAGCGCCGCCGCGGGCTGGTGGCCGCCTCCCGCGGCAACCACGGACTGGGGCTGGCGTACGCCGGGGCCCGCCTTGGCGCGCCCGTGACGATCTGCGTCCCCGTGGGCAACAACCCCGAGAAGAACGCCGGCATGCGCAGCCTCGGCGCCCGGCTGGTGGAGGAGGGGCGCGACTACGACGAGGCCGTGGGGGTGGCGGACCGGCTGGTGGCGCAGGAAGGTCTGCGGCTCGTCCACTCCACCAACGATCCGCTCGTGCTGGCCGGGGCGGCCACGGTGGCACTGGAGATGCTGGAGGAGCGGCCCGGGCTGGAGGCCCTGGTCTTCGCCGTCGGCGGCGGGTCCCAGGCGGTGGGAGGCATCACGGTGGCGAGAGGACTGGGGCGGAAGGTTGAAGTCTTCGGCGTGCAGGCCACGGGCGCATCCGCCGGCCACGATTCGTGGCACCGCAAGACTCCCGTGGAGACTGCGTCGGCCACGACGATCGCCGACGGGATCGCCACCCGCAAGTCCTACGAGCTCACCTTCCCGGTCCTGCGCGACGGCCTCGCGGGGTTCGTCACAGTGGACGACGCGGCGATCGCCGACGCGGTCCGCACGCTCCTCCGCGTCACCCACAACCTGGCGGAGCCCGCCGGCGCGGTCGGATTGGCCGGGGTGCTGGCCCTGCGGGACCGGCTGGCCGGCCGGCGGGTCGGGATCGTCCTTTCCGGCGGCAACATTGACCAGGAGACCCTGCGCCGCATCATGGCGGGCGCGGCTCCCGCCACGCCCTAGCCCGGACGGCGGATCACGGCAGTTCCTATCACCGATTAAGTAGTGTATATCACCGACTTATTCGGTACAATGGATTCATGCTTGAACGACTCCTGGGGAGGATCGGCGCGCCGACCCTCCTCTTCCTGCGGATCAACTCGGATGGATTCGCGTCCGAGATCGCGAGGACCCTCGGGGTCTCGCTGAGCGCGGTCCAGGCCCAGCTCGCCCGCTTCGTACGGGCGGGCATCATCGGCGGCCGGCTCCGCGGCCGCACCCGCATCTACGCGCTGGAGCCAAGATCGGTCCTGCGCGATCAGGTGGCCGGACTCCTCGATCGCGGCATCGAACTGCTGCCGCCCGATCAGCGCAGGGCGCTGACCGTACGCCGCCGTCCCCGGCGCGCCGGCAAACCTTGATCTCGTCCCGGTCCAGCCTCGCGGAGATCGCAGCGCTCGTCGCAGGACATCTCGCCCGCCGAAAGATCAGGACGTTGCTGGTCGGGGGTTCCGTGGTCTCGATCTATTCCAATAACGCCTACGAATCATTCGACCTCGATTTCGTGAGCGAGGCGCCCTCCCTGCTGATCGATCAGGCCATGAAGGAGCTTGGCTTCAGAAAGCGCGGTGGGCGCCACTACGTCCACCCGATGTCCCGGTACTATGTGGAATTCGTCGACGGGCCGGCAGGCATCGGCAATGCCTGGGTCACCAGGCACGCCACCCGCCGGACCCGCCATGGCCGCCTCGACCTCTACGACCCGACCCAGTGCGTGATGGACCGGCTGGCTGCATGGTTTCATTGGGGAGACGCCCAGGGGCTTGAGCAGGCGCTCCTCGTGGCCCGCCGAAAAGTGGTCCGGCTCACCGAAATCCGGCGTTGGGCCAAGGGCGAGGGACATCCGGAGCTCTGCAACACCTTCGAAACCCGGCTGCAGGCCGCGCGCCGGGGCCATTCCAGACGATGATCGAATAAGTGCGAGCGGGAGATGGGATTCGAACCCACGACTTCAACCTTGGCAAGGTTGCACTCTACCACTGAGTTACTCCCGCGTTGTACCCGCCTGAGACTATAGCAAACCCGGCCGGATTCGCCCACCGGCCGCGCGACCGGGCCCCCGCTCCTGATACGATCGGCACGTGGCGACAGGGATGTTTTCCCGGAAGAGCCCGGTGGTGGGCGTGCGCGGCATCCACCTCGACCTCAAGGGCAACCCGCCCACCCCGGGCCGGCTGCTCTCCCTGCTCGACCTCTGCCATGCGGTCTGGCTCAACGCCGTGCTCGCCGAGTGGGAGGACACCTTCCCGTGGCGGCGGTATCCGGCGCTGAAGTCGCCGACCGCGTACTCCCCGGCCCAGATCGAGCGTTTCGCCCGGCGCGCGGACGAGCGCGGGATCGAGATCATCCCGCTCGTCCAGTGCCTGGGCCATTCGGAAAACGTCCTGCGGCTCCCCCGGTTCCGGGGGCTGCGCGAGCGGCCCACGGACGTCTCCGAGTTCTGCGCCTCCGATCCGCGCAGCGCCCGGGTGGTGATCGAGCTGGTGGACGAAGTGCTGGCAGGGCTCGGCGGCCGGGTCCGGCGGTTCCACTTGGGCGGCGACGAGGCCCGGCACATGGGGTCGTGCCCGCGGTGCCGCGCGGCCATCCGGGCCGGCGGGAAGGACCGGGTGTATCTCCGTCATCTGGGCCCGATCCTCGACCACCTCGCGGCGCGGGGCGTGCGGCCGATCCTGTGGGACGACATGATGCGCCCCTGGCCCGAGGCGGCGCTGCGCGAGCTGGCCGGGCGGGCCGACCTGATGGCCTGGTGCTACTACGCCCGGCCGGTCGAGAAAGCCCACGGGTTCCTGCACGAGGGCCACCTCGCGAAGTACCGGCGGTGCGGCGTCACGACCTGGGCGGGGTCGTCGTACAAGGGCGGGGACGGGCCGTTCATTGACGTGCCGGACGCGAAGGAGCGGACCGCCAACAACCTCGCGTGGGCCGGGCACGTCCGGACGCACCGCATGGCCGGGATGGTCGCGACCGCGTGGAGCCGGTACGACACGTTCATGGCGCCGTGCGAGACGATCGAAGCCTCCCTCGACCAGCTCGTGGTCGCCGCGGCGGCGATGTGGGACGGCGC
>CAYNUZ010000182.1:0-5183 GCA_964400385.1 uncultured bacterium
GCCGTCGGGGCGGAACGCGCCCTCGGGTTCGGGATGAACGTGGCCGACGAGGCGGCCGTGGCGCGGGGGGTGGCCCGCGTCGTGGGGGCCTGGGGCGGGCTCGACCTGCTCGTCTCCAACGCCGGCATCGCCAAGGTCGCGGCCATCGACGCGCTGGAGCTGGCGGACTGGGAGCGGAACTTCGCGGTCAACGCGACGGGCCACTTCCTCGTGGCCCGCGCCGTGGTCCGGGTCCTCAAGGCTCAGGGGCTGGGCGGGGCGCTGGTCTTCATCGGCACCAAGAACGTCCCGGCGCCCGGCGCCGAGTTCGGGGCCTACAGCGCCTCCAAGGCCGCGGAGGTCCAGCTCGCCCGCATCCTGGCGCTCGAGGGCGGGGCGCACGGCATCCGGGTGAACGTCGTGAATCCCGACGCCATCTTCCAGGGCAGCCGGCTCTGGTCGACATCGCTCATGCGGGAGCGGGCGAAGGCGCACGGGATTCCGGTGGCGAAGCTGCCCGGGTTCTACGCCGCGCGCAACCTGCTCAAGCGGGAAATCTACGCCGAGGACGTGGCCGCGATGACCCTGTTCCTGCTGTCCGACCGGGCGTCCAAGACCACCGGCGCGCAGGTCCCGGTGGACGGCGGCGTGCCCGCCGCCTTTCCCCGCTGAGGCGGGGCCGGCCTAGAGGGTGAGGGAGAGGCCGAGGCGGACGGCGAATCCGAGCCCGCCCAGCCGCAGGCCGGGGAGCTCCTTCGTCGCGCCGTAGACGAGCGAGGGGCTGGCCAGCGAATCGGTGGTCGTGTACGCCACGTCGGTCAGCCAGACCAGCCCGCCGAACAGCTTGAGGTCCATGGACTCGGTCGCCGGCACCACGATGCCCCCCTCGAGCTCCGCGGCGAACGGAAGCGCCAGCGATTCCCAGCGGGACGTTTCGCGGGACTGGACCGTCGTGTCCGAGGGGTCATACTCCGTCAGGGTCTGTTCCGTGTCCACCGCCAGGAGCATCGCCCCGATGCCCGCCTCGCCGCCCAGCGAGACGCCCGCCGTGGACGCGGCGTACCGGAGCTTCAGCAGCAGGGGCAGCACCTGCACCTGCCACGTCGTGTAGTCGCCGTCGTGTTTGGCGTTGTGGGGGGCCGTCGTGGGGGCGTTCGGGGCCAGGTGCCGGTGGTCGAACGACTCGCTGCCCGCGGGGAGACCGATCCCCGTTCCCACGGAGGCCAGGAACGGGCCGACCGACCCGGGGAGCGTCAGGTCCAGCGTCACCCCGAAGGTCCCGAGGGACAGCGGATCGCTGCGCTGCTCCTGCGCGCCGCCGCTGGTGAGGTTCTTCGCGACGTAGTCCACCTCGCCGGGCACCGCGAGGTATCCCAGCCCGTATTCCACGGTCCCCGCGGAAGCCGTGTGAACGGCGGAGAAGGACACGGCGACCAGGCATGCCGCGGCAACGCGCATGACCCAATGATACCGCGGCCCCCGCAACGCACCACGGCCCCGCCGCAGGGCGGGGCCGTGGGTCCGGACCATGGGGTCGCCGGAGATCAGAAGCTCTTGTTCCACCCCACCTGGATGCCGTACCCGAACCCGCCCGCCTTCCACCCGTCGTCGGTGGTCTTGAGCAGGCTCGGCGGCGCGGGCGGGACGGTCTCGCGCGTGGACTCGGTGTCCTGCCGGACCGAACTGATCAGCCCCAGCGGGATCGTGATGCCGATGGACTCGCCCTCGCCCATCTTGACGTTGTAGCCGAGCGTGACGAACCCCGCGAACGCGGGCGCGACGGACGACTTGTAGGTGACGGCCGTCGTGGATTTCTTCTCGCTGGCCACCGGGCCGGTCCACGTGACGTCGGTCATCTTGGCCTGGGTCCCGATGAACAGCGCACCGACGGACACCCCGATCGTCATCGCGTTGTCGCCCATCGGGATGATGTACTTGGCGCCGACCAGCGCGGGCAGGGTGTAGGCCGAGATCTCCTCCGAGTCCCCCTCGTTCGTGGCGTTCCGGCTGTCCGTGGCCTGGGCGCCGGTCACCTCGGTCGTGTTGAGGAACTTCACGGAGCCAAGCGGCATCCCGATCCCGGTCGTGAGCGTGAGATTGATCGTGTCCCGCGCCTTCTTCTCGACGGTGTACAGGATCTGGAGGGTGCCGGCGCCGTAGGTCGTCTCCTTCTTCGCCTCGTCCCCGGTCTTGAGGTCCGTCTGCGTGTATTCCCGCTGGAGCGGCACCGGCGAGTACCCCACGCTCACCGAGTCGGCGCAGACCCGGCCGGACAGGCCGGCCGCCAGCACCCCGATCATGACCAGTCGCGTACCCATGGTGTGTTCCTCCTCAGACGTTGTGTGGTTGGGGGATCCATGCATGACCCGGGAGCCGGTCCCGGTGCGGCGGCGGCCTCACGCCGGCGCCGCGAGAACTAGCCCTTGGGCGGGCCCCCGCCCCGGACCGTGACGCCGAAGCGGGTGATATTGAAGACCTTTTCCTGCGATGAATTGTGCGCGCTGATCATGACCTGGTGCGTCAGGTTGAAGAACAGGCCCCGTGCGCCCAGGGGCACGGCCATCACGAACTCCAGGCTCGGCACCTGGAACCGGCCCGCGCCGCTCCCGGTGGCGGACGCCTCGGCAAACCGGAAGGCGAAATTGCACTTCGCGACGGCCCGGTCGAACATCGCCCCGATGACCATCATGCGGAACTGGTCGATCTGGGTGTGGGTCACGAAGAGGGACAGGCCGATCGGCCCGTCGACTGGGGCGCCGAAGCTGAACTCCTGCGTCGTCACCGGCGTCTTCGGAAGCGACATGGAGCCGTTGAAGGCATCCACGAACCCGAACGACTGCTCGGGCATGGTCAGGGTCATGGACCCGCTCACCAGCGCGGAGGCCCGTGCGGACGCCGGAGCAATGATGGCGGCCGCCAGGGCCAGGGAGACGATCGTCGTCATGAAGGGATGGATAAAAGCAGGAAGGCTCCGCCCCTCCCGTTGCCGGGATGCGAGCGGAGCCTTGCCCATATCAACTTCTCCGAGTACTACGCGAAACGAGCCCTTAGAACAGCAGCCCGACCGTCAGTCCGATGTTGTAGCCGGACCAGTTGTCGCCACCGTTCCACCGATCATCGGCCCACCGGCCCGCGACCGTCGCCGACAGATTGCCGGAGACCTTGTCGCCCGAGCCGCTCAGGATCACGACCTTGCCGAACACGTCCGTCAGGAACCCGGTCTCGTTGTTCCAGTCCTCGTAGAACGAGCCGATGTTCATCCCGACGCTGACGTTCTTCGCGACGCCCTTCACGAGCTGGATCGCTTCGGTGTTGAACGCGAGGGTGTTGCTGAACCCGTCGGCGATGAAATCATTCTCCGAATACGCGCCGACCCACGTGTCGCTGTCCAGGCCCCAGACGACCGAGAAGTTGTGGCCGTTCGACGGATTCCAGTGGTCCGCGCTGTTCTGCGCGTCGAAGCCCGGCTGGAACCAGTTCGTGCCGATTTCCACACCCACCGTCCCGGCGGCCATGGCCGACGCGGACAGGCTCACTGCGAATGCACTGGCGAAGAGCTTCTTCATTCTGTTGACTCCTTTATGCGTTGAGTGTTGTCCGAATCCGATCCGTCAAGCCGAAATTTAGAATCCGAGCGTCACACCGAGCTGGAGCGCCAGCGAGTTGTAGCTGGAGACCGGGTCGATGGCCTTCCGGGGCGTGATGTTCGTCGTGGACTCCTGGGTACCGAACACGCGCAGCTCCTGAAGCTGGATGAACCGGAGGGACGCCGTGATGCCGACATCCGCGGTCACCGTCTTCGACTCGGAGTGCAGGACCGTGATCTTCCCGATGATGCCCTCGAGCGCACCGTCGGTCGAGAAGGCATCCCGGGCGCCGCCGAAATCCGCAATGCTGCCCGTCGAGCCGTCGCTGTTCGGGTAGGTCGGCGAAGCGCCGTCCTCACCGAAGTTCGCCTGGCCGAGCTCAAGCCCGACCATGAGGAAGCTCAGCATCGGGATCGAGTGAAGGACGCTGATGCCCGAGATGTCCGTGGCCCCGAACACATCAATCTTGTGCTTGATGTTGGGCGTCACGGTGTTGTCGGTGTACTCGTGCGAGCCGCTGAACCGGCCCTGCGAGGTAAACACCGAGAGCGCGAAGTCATCGCTGACCTTCCAGCTCAACTGGAAGGCGCTGTCGAACTTCATGTCGAAGTTGCCGAACACGATCGAGGGGCCGATCCCCCACTCCAGACCGACGCCGGCACGATCTGCCGCCTGGGTCACACCGGCCGCCGCGAACAGTCCCGCGGCGACAAGCAGCCACTTGGTTGCATTGCGCATCTCCTGACCTCCTTAAAGGTTGTTCCCTGCTGTCTTTCTCTAAACGTCAAGCCGAAAATCACTTTAATTCCGAAGTGATTTTGAACATAAGGCACGCGCCCCCTAATGTCAAGTGCAGTCCGCGACCCGCTCCGCACAAGGGGTTGTGGAACGGGGCCATTCACCCACAAATGGTATGTTTTATGGCCCTTCCCGGGGCGCCCCGGGATGATTTCCGCCATAAAACACTTGATTTCAGGCCTCCGGAATGCTCTAATTAATGAAGCGCAAGAGTGGGGGCCGGCCCCCACTCTTTGCGTTCTCAGGGGGTCCCGGATGGACAGGGTCGCACGCGTACGAGCATTCGCCGCGCCGCTGGCGCAGGCGGAGGGGGTCGAATTGCTGGATGTGGTCTTGGCCTGGGAAGGGCGGCAGCAGGTGCTGCGCCTGACGATCGAGCGGCCGGACAGCCCCACCTCGGTGGCGGACTGTGAGGCGGTGAGCCGCTCCGTCGAGGCTGCGCTGGACGCCCAGGACCTGATTCCCCACCACTACGTTCTGGAGGTGGCGTCCGCGGGCCTGACGCGCCCCCTGCACGGGCTGGCGGACCTGCAGCGGCACATCGGCCGGCTGGTGCGCGTGGTGCCGCGGGCGGGCGGCTCCCCGGTCTGGGGCACCCTCCGGGGTGCGGACGATGCCGCGCTCACCGTGGAGCCCGACCGGGCCGCGCCGGTGCGGATCCCCCTGGCCGATGTGGCGTCGGTGAACCGCGAGGTGGCGTTCGGGCCGCGGCCCGGCGCGCCGGGGCGGCGGCCGTGAAGCCCAACTTCATCCAGGCCCCGCCACAAACCGAAGGCCGCACACCGCAGAGCCCCGGACTGGGCAAAGGGAAACTGCCAG
>CAYNUZ010000183.1:0-5182 GCA_964400385.1 uncultured bacterium
AGGGCCCCGGCCTCGCGCAGTCGCCGGAGGGTCACCGCGGCACCCGCCGGGCCGGTCAGGCCGCCGCCGTCCGTGGGCTGGTTGAGCGGCATCATGACCACGACGCCCGTATTCGTGGACTGCGCGAGCGGGAAGACCTCCCGCTCGGCGTTCTGGAACAGGACGTTGTAGGTCGCCATCACCGACCCGAAGAAGCCCGTGGGCAGCGCCGCGCGCAGCATCAGGTGGTCGCCGTCGATCTCGGAGGCCTCGCTGACGGCGAAGTGGCGGATGTGGCCGGAGGACTTGAACCGCTGCATCGTCCGGGCCAGGTCCGAATTGAGGATGGCCATGATGTCCGCCGCGGAGTGGACCCAGTGGAGGTGCAGCAGGTCCACGTGGTCGGTCCGGAGCCTCCGCAGGCTTTCCGCGAACCCCTTGGCCAGCGCCTCGCCGGACAGGTTCACCTTGTCCTCGCGGGTATAGGGGTAGTATTTCGTGGAGAGCAGGACCCGGTCCCGCGCGCCGCCCTCGAGCGCCTCCCCGATGATCGCCTCGCTGTCCCCGTATCCCGGCGCCGTGTCGAGGAGGGTCACGCCGCGCTCGAGCGCACGGTGGATGACGGCCCGGGCCCCGGGGGCGCCCTCCCGTGACCGGAAGGAGACGCCGCCCAGGCCGATGGCGGAGACGGACAGCCCCGTGGCGCCGAGCGGTCGCGCGTGCATCGCCCACCGTTGTAGCACGAACCCGGCGGCCGGCGCGGATAAAATCCTTCAAATTCGCCGCATTCAGCACGGTTTTTCCTTGCGTGCCTTTGCGGGGCTGTGATAAGCTGGACAAGGTTTCAACCACCACCATGGCACTATTCAAGTCGGACGACGAGAAAAAGAAGGAGTACCTCGCTGAGGCGATGAAATTCGCCGACAAGGGCGAGGAGGCCTCCGCGCTGGGCGAGCTCGAGAAGGCGCGCAAGATCGACGAGCGCGACGTCAACGTCTGGCTGCACTTCGGCTACGTCTACGTCGCCCTCGGCAAGGTCCAGGACGCGATCAAGAGCTTCAAGAAGGCGACCGAGATCGACCCCAACAACCTCGATGCGCTGAACAACATCGGGCTGGCGTACGCCAAGGCCGAGCAGTACAACGCGGCCGTGTGGGCGTTCAACGGCGCGATCTCCAAGCACCCGAAGGCCGCGATCCTCTTCAACAACCTGGGGAACGTCTACTTCGACAAGGGGCTCTATTTCGAGGCCATGCAGGAGTTCCGCAAGGCCATCGAGCTGGATCCCAGCTACGCCGACAGCTACAACCACCTCGGGATCACGGCCGCCTCCTCCAGCGAGGAGGAGGCCGTGGCCAGCTTCGAGGCGGCCATGAAGAAGGGGCTGAACAAGGCGAAGGCGTACCACGAGCTGGGCGTCTCGCAGATGAACCAGAACCTCTACGACAAGGCGGCGGCCTCGCTGCAGGAGGCCGTGAAGATCGATCCCAAGTTCATGGCGGCCTGGAGCTGCCTCGCCGAGGTCTACGAGGAGAAGGGCATGCTGGACCAGGCCCTGCAGGCGCTGATCAAGGTGGCCGACCTCAACCCGAAGAGCGCGCAGGCGTTCAACCGGCTGGGGATGTTCATGCACAAGAACGGGAAGGTGAAGGAGGCCGTCGAGGCCTACCGGAAGGCGATCCAGATCGACGCCAGTTACGCCGACTCGCACTACAAGCTCGGGCAGGTCTTCGAGGCCAAGGGGTACGCCGAGCGGGCGATCAAGGAATACGACATGCACATCCTGATCAACGAGGCGGGCTGGCTGGTGGATGACGCGAAGATGAGGGTGGAACGGCTCAAGGAGCAGTTGCCGGCGGGCAAGTAGCCGGGCGGGGCAGCGGAGACGAGCGAAGGGCGGCGCGGGCCGCCCGTCAAAGGAACGGGGGATGGCCATACAGACGAAATCGCTGGACGGGATGCTGGTGGACGAGGGCCTCCTCACGCGCGAGCAGGTGGAGGCCGCGATGAAGGACGCCGCGGCCAACGGCGGCTCGCTGGGCGCGGCCGCCGTCCGGCTGGGATTCTGCGCCGAGGATGCCATCGCCAAGCTGATGGCCTCCATGCGCGGGACCAAGTTCGTGGACGTCACGACCCTCAAGCCGGAGATCATGGACCAGCTCGTGAAGCTGGTGCCCGCGGACATCGCGCAGAAATACCGCGCCATCCCGGTCGGGAAGAAGTTCACCAAGTTCACGTTCGCCGTCGTGGACCCGCTGGAGCCGGGGCTGATCCGCCTCAACGACGACCTCTTCCGCGGCAAGCAGGGTGAGGTCGAGTTCTGGGTGAGCGGGGAGTCCATGATCCAGTCCGCCCTCGACAAGTACTTCCCGGCCGGCAAGAAGCCCGCCGCGGCGGCCGCCGCGGCCGCGACGGGCGGCAGCGGCCTGACCGAGGCGATGGGCGAGATGGGGGCCATCAAGCTCGCGGAGGGGCCGGAAGGGGCCGCGGCAGGGACCATCCCCGACGTCGAGGTGGTGGCGGACCCCTCGGAGATGGCCGACGAGGACGGGGCCATCGACCAGGGGCCCGTGATCTCGTTCGTCAACAAGATCATCTTCGAGGCGGTGGAACGCAAGGCGTCCGACATCCACCTTGACCCGAACGAGCAGGGGATGATCCTGCGCTACCGCATTGACGGCGTCCTGCACGACATCAGCCAGATCCCGAAGCAGTGGCGCAAGGCCATCGCGGCCGTCGTCAAGGTCAAGACGAAGCAGATGAAGATCGAGGAGCGCCGCCGGCCGCAGGACGCGAAGATCAAGATCAAGGTCCCGGGCCAGGACAAGCCGGTGGACCTGCGCGTCAGCACCCTGCCGATCGTGTGGGGCGAGAAGATCGTCATGCGTATCCTGAACTCCTCCAGCCTGCCCGAGCTCGACAAGCTCGGCTTCGAACCGGAGGAGCTGGCGAAGCTGCAGAAGGCGATTTCGGCGCCCCAGGGGATGGTGATCGTCACCGGCCCGACCGGCAGCGGGAAGACGAACACGCTCTATTCGGCCCTCAATACGGTCAACGTCCGGACGAAGAACATCATGACCGCGGAAAACCCGGTCGAGTTCCAGCTGGCGGGGATCAACCAGGTGCAGATCAACGCGGACGCGGGCATGACGTTCGCGGCGGCGCTCAAGGCCTTCCTGCGCCAGGACCCGAACATCATCCTGGTGGGAGAGGTCCGTGACTTCGAGGAGGTGGACATCGCCGTCAAGGCCGCCATGACCGGCCACCTGGTGCTGACCACCCTGCACACCAACGACGCCCCCTCCACCGTCACCCGGTTGCTCGATATGCGCGACCCGGTGACCGGGGCGGGCGTGGATTCGGGCATCATCTCGACCGCGGTGAACATCGTGGTGGCCCAGCGGCTCATGCGGCGCATCTGCAAGGACTGCAAGGAGCCGGATCCGGAGGCCGCCGAGAAGGTGAAGCGGTTCGGGTTGAACCCCAAGGATTTCGAGGGGGCGACGGTCATGCACGGCAAGGGGTGTCCCACCTGCAACAAGACGGGGTACAAGGGCCGGGTCGGGATTTTCGAGGTCATGGCCATGTCCCGCACGCTGCGGGACATGGTGATGGCCCGCAAGGACGCCAACGTCCTGCGCGACCAGGCCATCAAGGAAGGGATGGATACGCTGCGGATGAGCGCCATCAAGAAGGTCAAGGCGGGCCTGTCCACGATCGAGGAGATCATGGAGGCGACCATCGAGTAGTCCCGCCGCGGCCCCCCGGGAGTTGCCGCGGGGGGGCGGGTCTGGTATCGTGGGGTGGTTCTGACGCCTGACTGATACGGAGGACGCATGGGGATTGCCGACTTTCTCGCGGACTACAAGCCGTTCTCGGCCTTCGGCGAGCAGGACCTCCAGGTGCTCTCGAACGAGTGCACGGAGGCCGGCTTCAAGAAGGACGAGATCGTCTTTCCCGAGGAGTCCCCGGGCGACAAGATGTACATCCTCCGGCAGGGGTCGGTGAAGGTCTACAAGAAGATCAAGAACAACGAGACCACCCTGGCCATCGTCAACCCCGGCGAGTTCTTCGGCGAGATGGCCCTGCTCGACGGCGGGCCGCGGTCGGCGGCGGCCAAATCCATCGAGGACGTCAAGGCGCTCGTGATCTCCACGGCGAACTTCGAGAGCCTGCGCGAGAAGCAGCCGCAGGTGGCGTTGCGCATCATGGACGTGCTCGTCCGGACGCTGTCCACCCGCCTGCGCCAGGCGAACAAGAACCTCGAAGTCATCTCGTTCTGGATCGACTGACGCCGCGCTCCCGGGCCGGCCGGCCGGGCCGCCCCCCCGTCCCCGTCTGCCGCACCTCCCCCGCATGACCGTCCGTGCCATCACGTTCGACGCCGGCGGGACCCTGTTCCGGACCGTGAGCCCCGTCGGGGAGATCTACGCCGCCGTGGCGGCCCGCCACGGGTACCGGGCGGACGCGGGCGTCATCCAGGAGCGGTTCCTCTCCGCCTGGTCGTCGCGCAGCGGGGTCGCGCCCGCCGCGCGGGAGGGCGCCCCGGTGACGGCGGAGCACGAGCGGGCCTGGTGGCGCGAGGTGGTGCGCGACGTCTTTGAGGGCGGCGAGGCGTTCGAGGATTTCGACCGGTTCTTCACCGAGTTGCACGACCTGTTCGCGGAACCGCGGGTCTGGCAGCTCTTCCCGGAGGTCGCCGCGACGCTGGAGCGGCTCCGCCGGGAGGGGATCCGGCTGGCCATCGTGTCGAACTGGGATTCCCGGCTGGAACCCCTGACCCGGAAGCTCGGGATCCGCGACGCGTTCGAGACGGTGGTCGCCTCGGGGGCGGCGGGGGTCTCCAAGCCGAGCCCGGCCATTTTCGCGCAGGCGCTCGGCCGCCTGGGGGTGGAGCCGGCCGAGGCCGCGCACGTCGGGGACAGCCTGCGTGACGACGTCTGGGGGGCGGTGCGGGCGGGGATGCGGCCGGTGTGGCTGCGGCGCCCCGAGGCCCGCCCGTTCGACCCCGCGGGACGGGAGTTCGAGGCGCTCATGCAGCGGGGCGTGGCCACGGCGGACACCCTCGACGCCGCCGCGGGGCTGGCCCTGACATGAGGCGTGTTTTTTTGAGAGAATCGTCAACCGATGCCTGACGACCGGTCAACCGTGCCCGCCGCTGCCCCGGCCGCCTCGGCGGGGGCCCGCGCCGCCGTGGAGGCCG
>CAYNUZ010000184.1:0-5177 GCA_964400385.1 uncultured bacterium
GGCCGGCTTGGAAGCTTGCCGGCCACCTTTGGTGATCGATCTCCTTACGCGGCTCCGCTTCCCTTTAGGAGCAGTCCAGGATCAAGCCGCCCTCGTTCAAGTGCTCCATGCTCCGCTGTCCCGCGTCGGACGCTTCGGCAAGGGATACTTCCTGGGTCACATGGCCGGCGAACGGCAGCCGCTGTCTCCTGGCTTCTTCGGCGATCGCAAAGTAGGACTCGCGGGAAAGGTGCGCGTGGACCTTGATGACTTCCACGTGGAGGCGCCGCAGGGGCGGCTGCTGCTGGAAATCGGGCTGGCCAAGGCGGCCTGCCGGGCGCTGCCGCCGGATCCCGGCGGCGAGACGGTGTATTCGCTGGAGCCGCGGGTGGCCGCCGCGATCGGCGGCGTCCTCGATCCCCACCTCTTCAAGGGGCTGTTGTGCGGGAGCGACCGGTGCGTCCGGATCGCGGAGCCGGTGCGGACCGCCCCGGCCGGGTGGTAGCCGTGGCCGTCGCGGTGCTTCCCCCCGCGGCGCCGGTCCGGCATGCCCACCACCGGCACGGCCCCTCCCTCCCGCCGCTCGTGGCGCGCGGGGCCCCGGAGCCGGTGGACTGGGACCGGGTCGTCGCCCGGTCGTTCCTGGCCAGCGCCGCGTTCTACGCGGCGGGCTCGGCGGTCCTGTTGTTCCCCCCGATCCGGGCGCTCTCGACGGATCTCGCGACCCGGGAGGGGGCGCTCACCCATCTGGGCATGACGATCGCGGCGGCGGGGCTCTTCCTGGGCGCGGGGCTCGGGTACCGCCTGCCGGCGGGGCTGGGGCGCCGGCTCTGGTCCATCCCGCTGGCGTGGCTGCACTTTGCGGTGCTCCACGCCGCGTACCTGGCCGCCGCCACCGGCTTCTACTGCTATCACGCGGCGCAGGACGCCCTCTG
The DNA here is from genome assembly GCA_964400385.1 of uncultured bacterium. Taxonomy (GTDB): domain Bacteria; phylum Oederibacteriota; class CAKKQC01; order CAKKQC01; family CAKKQC01; genus CAYNUZ01. The sequence goes on from CAYNUZ010000184.1 coordinate 915, forward strand.
GCTGCTCTGGCTCGGATGGGGCGGGGCCGCCAGCGCGGCCGGCCTGGTGGCGATGGCCGGCAACCTGTACGGGAGCCTCCGGGAAGCGGGCGCGCCCGGGGAGGGGGAGCGCCCATGAAATTTTCCGTGATCATCCCCGGGACCTCCTCCCTCGACGACCTGGCCGACGAGGTGACCCACGTCGTCTGGGACGTGGTGACCTCCAAGCCGGCACTGCACCGGCTGTATCCCGGCTATTTCGTCGCGATCCACAGCGTGGTGGCCCGGCACCTGCACGAGGCGGCCGCCACCGTCACGCGCGGGCACGACGGCCGGCTGTGCGTGGTCTTCGAGGGGCCGGACGACGAGGACCTGTTCGAGGTCAAGCTGGCGGGGGCGGTCGTGGTCCGGCTCGACGAGGTCCTCCGCCAGGCCCGGGCCCTGGACCTGATCAACCGGGAGATTCCCGTCGCCGTGTCCCGCGCCCTGCACGCGCACGGGTGCGACTGCGCCGCCGGCCAGGACGGGTTTCCCGCGGCCCGGCCGGCCGTTGCCTGACCGGGGGAGCCCGGAACTCTGATGCCGGTCAGGGTTCCACGGACATGCCGGTCATCACCCCGGCCCGGGCGGCGGGCTACCCTGAACCTGTGGCTGCCCCGCGGGGGGCGGACCCAAGGAGGCGAAGGATGCGCACGGCCCGGCTGGTTCGGATGGTGATGACGGCGGCGCTGGCGGGCTCCGCGGTGGCGGTCCTGCTGGACTGGCAGGCGTGGCGATGATCGGGGAAGATCAGTGCTGGTGCTGCGGCCGGCCGGCCGCGCACTTGCTGCCCATCCCGGTGGACGGGGCGAAGCGGTGGCTGTGCCCGCCGTGCCTGTCGCGGTCCATCACCCCGCCGCGCGCGGGGGCGGTGCCCCGGGGCGCGGCGGCGGCCCGGCACCGGGCCACCGAAACTTCCGGCCTGCAGGAGGAGCGCAGATGACGAAGACCCTTGGCGTGATCGCGGTGGTCTGCATGGCGGGGGCGGCCGTGGGGGCCGAGAAGACGGCGCCGGCGGGCCCGGTGGCGCTGTATGCGAAGAACTGTCAGAGCTGCCACGCGCCCGATGCGCGGGGCAACCCCAAGATGGTCAAGGCCCTCAAGGTGCAGGCGGCGGATCTCGACCTGCTGGACGAGGCGTCGCTCAAGGACACCGTCGAGGCCTGGGCCAGGGACGTGGCGGACGGGGTCAAGCCGAAGATGCCCGCGTACGGCAAGAAGCTGACGGCACAGCAGATCAAGGACCTGGTGGCCTACATCCGCGGGCTCGTCAAGCCCGCCAAATAGACGGGAGGGCATGATGCGAGTCGCAACGGGCGTGGTGGTGGCGGTGTTGGTGGCGGCGGGAGCGGGAGCGGCGGAGAAACCGGCCGCGGCGGGCCAGACGTACGCGAAGCAGTGCGCCGGGTGCCACGCCAAGGACGGCACGGGCGTCCCCAAGATGGCCAAGACCCTCAAGGAGGAGCTGGCCGAGCTGAACCTCGTGGATGAACCGACCCAGAAGAAGGCGGACGCGGACCTCATCAGGACGATCACCGAGGGCCAGAACAAGAAGATGCCCGCGTTCGCGAAGAAGCTGACCGCCGCGCAGATCCAGGACCTCGTCGCCTACCTGCGCGACCTGGCGAAAGCCAAGCCGAAGACCTGACGCCACGGCCCGGGACCGGTGACCCGCGTCACCCTCCCGGGCGCTGCCCGATCATCACGGTCCGCGCCATGGATGCGGTGGCATGGAAGCAGAACCACCGATGCGCTTCCGGGGCGCCCTCCTCATCGCCGCCGCGCTGGCCGGTCCGGCCGCCGCCGCGGATCGGGACACCTGCTTGGCTTGCCATGGCCAGACCGGGACCGATGCCCCGGTCGTGGAGACCGACCTGCTGCAAGGCTCCGTCCATGCGGCACTGGACTGCACGCGCTGCCACCCCGGGGCCGAGGAGATCCCGCACGCCGCGCGGATGTCCGCGCCGGCCTGCGCGACCTGCCACCCGAAGGCAGACGTGTCATATCGGCACACGGTGCATGGGGCGGCGCGTGCCCGGGGGGTTCGCCGGGCCGCGGGGTGCGCCGACTGCCACGGCGGCCACGGGATTCTGGCGGTCGCTGATCCCCGGTCGAGGGTCTGGCGTTCACGGGTGCCAGAGATGTGCGGCCGCTGCCACGCGGAAGCGTTGGCGGCCTACGGGGGAAGCGTCCACGGCCGGGCGAGCGGGGCGGGCATTCGCGAGGCCCCAGTCTGCACCGACTGCCATGGCGAGCACACCATCCTGGCGCCCCGCGATCCCGCATCCTCGGTCTCCCGGGGCGCGCTGACCTCCACCTGCGCTCAGTGCCACGCTTCCGAGCGCCTCGCGAGGAAATTCGGACTTCCGGCCGATCGCCTCGCCACGTATCAGGCGTCCTACCACGGACTGGCGCAGCACGCCGGGGACATACGGGCCGCGAACTGCGGCTCCTGCCACGGCTGGCATGACGTCCTGCCGTCGGGGGATCCGCGCTCGGCCGTGCATCCCGGCAACCTGGCCGCGACGTGCGGCCGGTGCCACCCGGGGGCCGGGCCGGGCCTCGCCGCCGCCGGGATTCACGGCGGGAAAGCCGCCGGCCCCGGATCCCTCCTCCTGCGGCTGGCGCGGCTGTTCTACTTGCTGGTCATCCCCGGCACCCTCGGCGGCATGGTCGTGCACAACGGCCTGGACTGGCTCCGCAAGGCCCGCGCCATGGATCGCGGGAGGAAGGCTCCGGAGAGCGGGGAACGGTTGACTCGCCACGAGCGGTGGCAGCACGGGCTCTTGCTGGCGAGCTTCACGGTCCTGGCGTATAGCGGATTCGCGCTCAAGTTTCCCGACGGGTGGTGGGCAGCGCCGTTCGGGTGGTGCGGTGGCGAGATCGCCCGGAAGGCTGTCCACCGGTGGACGGCCCTGGTGTTCCTGCTGGACGCCGCCTGGCACCTTGGCGACGTGCTGGGAACCCGGGCCGGCCGCGAGCGGCTCCGCGCGCTCCGGCCCGGCCGGGCCGACATCCGCGACGCCGGGGCACTGCTGGCCTACAACCTCGGCCGGCGGCGCCTGCCGCCCGACCTCCCGCACCCGTCTTATATCGCCAAGACCGAGTACTGGGCGCTGGTCTGGGGCTCGGCCGTCATGGCGGTGACGGGCGCCGTGCTGGCCTACAATTCGCTCGCGCTGCGCTGGCTCCCGGCCTGGCTCCTGGAGCTCGCGACCCTCGTGCATTTTCTCGAAGCCGTGCTGGCAACCCTGGCCGTGCTGGTCTGGCACGGGTACTGGGTGGTGCTGGATCCGGATGTCTATCCGATGAACTGGGCCTGGCTGACGGGTCGACCGAACGTCCCGCCAGGCGGCGGAATCAAGGGGAGGTGACCGGTCATGGGAACCCAGGGGCACATCATCGTGTGGGTCGTCGTCGCGGGCTGGGCGCACGCCGCGCCGATGCCGAACCGGTGCGTCGCGTGCCATGAGACGGAGGTCCTGCCGGTTTCGCTGGGGCACAGCTTTGCGGAGTGGCGCGGATCGGCGCACGGCCGTGCCGGCATTACCTGTGACCAGTGCCATGGCGGGGATCCGGACGCGCGCCTGCCCGGTCCGGCGCATCAGGGCGTCCACCCGGCGGGCGATCCCGCCAGTTCGGTCAATCCGGCTAATCTTCCGCTCACCTGCGGCCGGTGCCACGCGGGGCAGTTGGAGGCATTCAATCGGAGCCGCCATGCCGCGGGCCTGCGGAAGGACGGCCGGGGGGCGTCGTGCGCGTTGTGTCACGGGCCGATGGCGGCGTCCCTGCCCACCCCCGTCGAGCTGAACGCGCGGTGCGCCACCTGCCACCTCAAGCCGGTGCCTGCCCAGGCGGCGCTGGCGGTCATGGTGGCCGCGAAAGCTGGGCTGGGGCGGGTGCGCCGGACGCTCGACGAGCCCGGACCCGCAGGCACGGATTCCGGGGGGCCGGTGGTGCAATGGCGGGACCGGCTGCACGCCCTGGAGCGGACCTACGCCTCGATCCAGGCACTGTGGCACACCTTCAGGACCGGCGAGGTCCTCGCGCGCAGCCGGGATGTGGAGAAGCTGGCGCAGGCGCTGGCCGACGAGGTGGCGCTGGCGAGAAAACCGCACCCGTGACCTGACGGCCGTCAGGAGTCCGGCCGGCCGGCGGTCATCCCGCCGCCGGCGGGCCCGCTCCACGATGGGGGCATGGAAACCCGGACCGGATCGGTCGGCATTCCCTGTCATGTGGATCTCG
>CAYNUZ010000185.1:0-5162 GCA_964400385.1 uncultured bacterium
TTGAGCGCAACGCCCCCGGCCAGGCAGAGGCATTTCTCGCCGGTCAGCTCGTGCGCGTGCCGGGCCATCGCCAAGAGGACGTCCTCGGTCACGACCTGCACCGACCGGGCCAGGTCCCGCTCCCGGTCCGTCACGGGATCCCCGGGCCGCCGCGCCGGGCCGCCGAAGAGGGCTGCGAACCGGCGGTTGGTCATCCGGAGGCCGGTGAGGTACCCGAAGTAGGCCTGGTTCAGGTGCAGCGAGCCGTCGGCGCGCACCTCCACCAGCTCCCGCCGGATCGCGTCCACGAACCGCGGCTGTCCGTACGGCGCCAGCCCCATCAGCTTGTATTCGCCGTCGTTCACGGCAAACCCGCAGAACGCCGTGAACGCGGAATAGAGCAGCCCGAGCGAGTGGGGATACCGCAGCTCCTCGAGCAGCTCGAGCGCGGCCCCGTCGCCCCGGCCGATCGAGGCCGTCGCCCACTCGCCGACGCCGTCCACCGTCAGGACGGCCGCCCGCGCGAACGGGGACGGATAGAACGCGCTCGCCGCGTGCGCCTCGTGGTGCTCGGTGTACCACAGGCGCGCCGGCATCCGGCGGCCGGCGGCCTCGACCGCGCGCTCCAGCTCCAGGGGCACCCAGAGTTTCTGCTTCAGCCAGACCGGCATCGCGGCGACGAACTGCGCGACGCCGCGGGGCGCCGTGGCGAACGCCGTGGTGAGGATGCGGGCAAACTTGGTGAGCGGCTTGTCGTAGAAGACCACGGCATCCAGGCCGTCCGGCGCCACCGCCCCGGCATCGAGGCAGTACCGGATCGCGCGGGCCGGGACGCCGGCGTCATGCTTGACCCGGGAGAACCGCTCCTCCTGCGCGGCGGCCACGACCTCGCCGTCCCGCACCAGCGCGGCGGCCGCGTCGTGGTAGAACGCGCTGACCCCGAGCAGGTTCACGTGTACGGCCGGTCCGGCGGCCCGAACGGGCCGCGGCGCACCCAGAACGTGGCCGCCGGCGGGGGAACGCGCCGCGCGAGCGGATCCCGGCGGGTGAGGCCGAGCCACGCCCGCCCCGCGCTAAAGACCACGAGGTACACCGGCGCGAGCACCAGCCACCCGAGCACGGCCGCCGCGGCGTCCCGCGTCCGGCGGAGGAGCCCGCTCACCGGAGGGGCCGGACGACCCGCAGCGTCATGGATTCCACCGGCCCGCGGGTGAACGCATACGGGAGCCAGTAGCACCCGCCGTGGAAGCTGGCGGAGGCGCGCAGGGGCGGGACCGCGTGGGCCGGGAACAGGGCCGGAAGGGGCGGCGCCGTCCAGCGGGCCACGACGGTGGACCGGCCGCGCAGCGCGTGGGGCAGGATCCGGTGGTCGGCCAGCGCGGGCTCGAGCAGGACCGCCCCCGTCCGCAAGGGATCGGTGGCCCGGCCCAGTACCCGCCCGCCCGCCCGGTCCACGTACCACCGCAGCCCCCATCCTCCCGTGGTCACCAGCGGCAGCCGTCGTCCCGCGGCTTCCCGCGCGCCGCGGGCCGCCGCGTCCCGGCTGAACCGGGCGAAGGCGCGGTCGCTGGCGATGAGGCTGAGCGACAGCCACAGGGTTCCGGCCACCGTCGCGACCAGGGCCGCCGTGCGGGCGCGGGGCGGGCAACTGGCCTCGAGGTCCGCGACGAAGAGGACTGCCAGCGGGGGCAGGAGGGGGATGAGGAACCGGGCCGCGGGAAACGGGGTCCCGAAGAGGTAGCCCAGCACGCCCAGCCCGAGCCACGCGGCCGGCCGGGGCAGCCGGCGCACGGCCGCGGGCAGCGCGAACCAACCCCAGGCGAACGCGGCCACCATGGCCACGTAGAACCACAGGGCATTCCGCCCCCCGGGGACCGGCAGGACGATGCCGAGCCCGGTACCGGACCGCTTCCAGAATCCCGCGGCGGCGCTCACGACCAGGACCAGCGTGCCCACCAGCACCGCCTTGAGCTTCACCGTGGGCCCGTCCGGTTCCTCCCGCAGCGCGAGCGAGGCGGCCCAGGCCACGGGGAACAGGGCCAGCGCGGACAGGGCGGCGGTGAGGTATCCCAGGCGGAGCTGCACAAGGCCCGGATTCGACGCCCACTGGAGGATCCACAGGACGTGCGCCACGATGGTGTTCTCCCCAGCGCCATGCGGGGGCACGTTGGGATACCACCCGGCCAGGATCCCCGCCGCCGCCGCCAGCAGCCACGTCCCCGCATCCCGCGCCACCCGGCCGTCGGCGCTGATCACCAGCAGGGGGAAGAGCGGGAGGATGGACTGCTTCATCTGGCCCGCGAGGATCAGCAGTGCCGAGGCGGGGAGCCGGGTCGCCGCACGGGCGCCCGCCATCCACAGGGCCAGCCCGAGGACGCCCGGGCCGAGGCAGGCCAGGTCCGCCATCACCGAGGTGGCCGGCATGAGGAAGAGCGGACTGGCCGCGCAGAGCGCCACGACTCCCCAGGGCGGGACGCCGTGGACCGCGGCCAGCAGCCCGCATCCCATGAGGAACATCGTCGCGAACGGCCAGGGCAGGAGGTGGAGGAGGGCCTCCGAATCTCCCGTGACCCGGCGGACGGCGGACAGGACCAGGGGCCATCCCGGCGCGTAGTGGCTCACGGCCTCCCGCATGGGCTCCTCGAACCGCTCCCAGTTGATCTCGACGACCGGCTGTTCCCCGGCCCGCGGCGCAATGGTCCGGGCCCACAGGAGAAAGAAGGTGTCGTCCACATGGAAGGGTTTGTCCGCGGCGGCGACGATGGCGATCCCGGAAATCACCGCCGCGACGGCCGCCAGGCGCATGAGCAGGGCACGCAGTGGCATCGGCCGGACTCCACCTTAGCACGGGAGCGGCGTGATATTATGGCCCGGTCATGGGGCACGTTCCGCCCGCCGGTCGGACCACGGGACGGCGCGAGGCCCTCACCCAGCTGGCCATCGTCGCCTGGGCCCTGCTGATCGTCGCGGGATATTTCGCCACCCTCCGGATCTGGTTCCAGCCGCGGATCATCAAGTGGGGACTTCCCTGCTTCGCGATGGCGTCACCCCCAGCGCCGGGAGTGTTTGTCGCGCGGGCGGCGGGCTTCCTCGCGCTCATCGCCCTGACGTTTGCCGTCGGCGCCGCCCCGGGACGTGCGCTCGCCGGTTGGCTGCGGATCCGCGGCCGGGGCGCGGGCCTCGCGGTTCCGCTGGGCTGGGGCGGGGCCAGCCTGGTCCTGCTCGGGCTGGCGCTGACCGGCTGCTGGTACCCGGTGGTGCTGGCGGCGGTCTTCGGCGCGCTGTTCATCCCCGCCGCGGCACGCCTCTCCCGCGGCCGGATCCTCCCGCCCCGCATGGACCGCGCCGACGCCTGGCGGCAGCCCGGCACCCTGTATCCCGCCGTCCTGATGGGCTGGATCCTGCTCCTGGTCTGCCTGGCCCCGGAATCCTTCCAGGACGCCATGCGGTACCACCTGTGGCTGCCCGCCCAGTTCCTCCTGGGCCACAAGCTCTATTTCATCGACCACTACTTCTTCTGGTCCTACCTCGGGCTGCCCCACATGCTCTACGGACTCGGCATGGCCCTGGCGGGCGAACCGGCGGCCCGTGCGATCAACGTGGCGATGGCGCTCGCCTCCCTGGCGGCCCTGCTGCGGATCGCCCGGATCGCCGGACTCGACCCGGCGTCCCGCGCCCTGCTGCTCGGGCTGACGGTCACGGCGCCGGGCCTGCAGTTGATCACCGGATCGGCGTTCATCGAGCACAGCTGGGCGCTCTACGTCCTCCTCGCCGTCGAGGCCGTCCTGGATCCAGCCGGCCGCCTCGCCGGGCGGGCACGGCTGGCCGCGCTCCTCCTGGGGCTCGCGTTCAGCGCCAAGTACACCGCCCTGTTCGGGGCCGCCGGACTCGCCCTGCAACTGGGGTTGGGCGAGGAGCGGTCCGGATGGCGCCGGCAGCTGGCCCGCCAGGCCACGCCGCTCCTGTCCCTGTTCGTCCTCCCCAACGCCGGCTGGGCCGCGCTGCGCTGGCTGGCGACCGGCGATCCCCTGTCCCCGCACCTCGCCCGGGCAGGCCTGCCGACCCTGGATGCGAGCTCGGCCGTGGCGCTCGCGGTGTACTACGACTTCGCGCCGAAGGTGCACCACACCTGGCTCTCGATGCCGGAGGTGCTGCTCCGGTACCCGCTGGACTTCGCGGGCGCGCACGGCGGGTACTGGGAACACCCGGGGCCGGCGATTCCCGCGCTCCTGGCCGCCACCCTCGTCTCGCTGGGGCGGCTCCCGGACCGGGTGAACCAGCTCGTCCTCTTCGGGGCCGGGAGCGTGGCCTCCTGGTTCCTGTTCTGCGGCGGCATCTCGCCGCACTACATCATGGCCATCGCCGGGCTCTGGACCGCGGGCGCCGTCGGCGTGCTGGCGGCCCAGCCGGAACGCCCCCGGCAGGTGCTCCGGAATCTGCTGACCGGGTGCGTCATGCTCCAGGCCCTGCTCAGTTTCGTGGCGGCCACGTTCCGGTTCGGGCCACGGGACATCGCGATGGGCGCCGTCACCCGGGAGTACTACCTGACCGACGGGCTCATGCCCAAGCGGGTCCACTACCCGATCCGCCAGGCCCTGGAGCGCCTCGCCCCGCGCCGGGGCACCGTCTACGTGTACGGCGACGACACAAGCTACTACCTGGCCGGCCGCGTGGTGTGCGACTACGAGGCCGGGAGCGATCCCCTCCTGTGGAAGATCGCCGCCGACTGCGCGAGTCCTGCCGAGCTTCGCAAACGGCTCGTGCAACGCAATTGGACACACATGATCTATTCGACCCGGTGGCCGGACGAGCTGGGCGGAGCGGGGGTCCTCAAGTTCCGCCACACCGATACGACGCTGCGCCTCGTGCAGGAGTTCTGGCGGACGTACGCACGGCCCGTGCTGTGCTACGAGGTGACGTACGCGGGAACACTCGGGTGCTCCTACGCGTACGAATTCCTGCCGTCCCCTGCGGCGGGTCTCGCGAACCTCGAGACGCCCCGGCGGCGCCCGTTCCTGCCCGGCGCGGAGGCGCTGGTGTGCGAGGGGGATGCGGCGGTGGACCGCGACGACCTTGACGCCGCCCGCGCCGCCTACGAGCGCCGGCTGCGGAACAACCCGGATGCCGGCCTCCTGTTCGACCGGCTCGGCCGGCTGGCCGCGCTTCGCCACGACCGGGCGGGG
>CAYNUZ010000186.1:0-5130 GCA_964400385.1 uncultured bacterium
CGAGGCGGGCCGGCGGCTGCTCGGCGCCCGGCGCCCGGCCTGACCCGGGCCGCCCGGCCGGGAGGTCCCCGGATCGGCTAGGCTAGCGGGATGCGCCCGCCCGCTCCCCTCCCCGGTTCCCGGTCCCGGTGACCGACGCCCTGTCCCGGCCGCGGCTGTACACGTACGAGAACGCGCTGCTGGGCGCCCGGGTCCGGTACCTCAACCTGCCGCTCCTGTTCCTCTTCCTGAGCCCGATGCCGATGCCGGTCCCCAAGCTGCTGTGCGCCACTATCGCGGGCCTGGCCCTGGCCTGCAACGTGGCGTACCACGCCTTCCTCCTGCGCACCCGCCGCCACGAGGCCGCCTCCTACGCGATGCTCGGGGTGGATTTGTCCAGCATCGGGGTCAGCGTCTACTACACCGGACTGCAGGCCAGCCCCTTCCTCATGCTCATCCCGCTCTACATCTTCAGCGTGTACTTCACCGACTGGGACAAGCGGGCCACCCTGCGGGCGGGGTTCCTCCTGATGGCGTTGTACCTGGCCGCCTTCGCCGCGTGGTGGTGGTCCGGCCGGGCCGCGACCGCGTGGAATCCGCGGGACTACCCCGCCTTCGCCGTCCTGGTGTGCGTAATCCACGTGCTGGCCTTCGCGGGGTACCTGCACGGCACGCTGGAAGCCAACCCGATCGTGGAGGAGCTGGGCCGGCAGCAGGCGGGCCTGGCGGACCAGCAGCACAAGGCGGAGCTGGGCGCGTCGCTCTCGATCATCACGCACGAGGTCCGCAATCCCCTGACCAGCATCAACCTCGGGATGGAGCTGATCACCCAGGCGGCCGAGGGCGCCCCGGCGGCGCCCCGCGCGAAGGTCCTGCGGCAGGTGGCCATGGTCGAGGAGGAGCTGGCCCGGGTCTCGCGGATGCTGGACGGCGTGCTCTCGTACGCCCGCGAGCGGCGCGGCCGGTACGTCTTCGCCGCGATGGAGGCGCGCGACCTCTTCGACCGGGCCACGGACTTCATCCGGCTGAAATACGGGCGGCATGACCGGAGCCTGCGGTTCGAGCCGGGCCCGCGGGGCCCCTGCCCGGTCTGGGGCGACGCGGACGCGCTGTACCAGGTGCTGGTGAACCTGCTGGACAACGCGGTGCAGGCCCGCGAGCCGGGCCGGCCGCTGCGCCTGGAGCTGGGCGCGGTGCCCGACGCCGACGGGGGCGCGGTGCTCACGGTGCGGGACAACGGCCGCGGGATCCCGGCCGACCGGCTGCCGCACATCTTCGAACGGTTCTTCACGCAGCGCGACGGAGGCACGGGGCTGGGGCTGTTCATCGCCCGGCAGATCGTCACGGACCACGGCGGCGCCATCGAGGTCCAGAGCGCCGCGGGCGTCGGCACGACGTTCACGCTCCGCCTCCGGTCGCAGCCCCCCGCCCCCGCGCCGGAGGCCCCGGCATGACCCGCCGCCTGATGCTGGTGCACTTGGGCACCCGGCTCCTCAATGCGCTGATGTTCCTCGAGTACATGCGCGGCTACCCGATCCCCGCCGACCGCATGGTCCTGATGGCGTGCACCGGCGCCTCCTTCCTGGGCGGGCTGGGCATGAGCATGTACGCGGCCCTCGGGGGCGACCTCAAGCGCGCCGCGTACGTCCTGTTGTGGCTCGACCTGCCGACGATCGGGGGCGCGATCTACGTGACCGGGATGGTCGCGAGCCCCTTCCTCGTCGTCCTGCCGCCGGTGATCTGCACCGCGTACTTCATTGATTTCGACCTCGCCGTCGCCCGCCGGTTCGGGGTCACCTGCATGGCGCTGCTGGCGGGGTTGTTCGCGGCGTGGTGGACCCACGGCCAGCCCGGCGCCAACTGGAGCCCCGCGGCGTTCCCGCGGTGGACCTTCATCGTGTTTGCGATCCAGATGATGGTCTGCTTCGTCACCATCGTCTACGCCGGGTCGCTCCCCGGCCGGCTGGTCCGGGAGCTGGAGCGGCAGGAGGCCGTCCTGCTGGAGCAGCAGCACCGGGCGGAGCTGGGGGCCGCGCTGTCCATGATCACCCACGAGATCCGCACACCGCTGACCACGATCGGGGGGAATCTGGAGCTGGCCACCGACCTGGCCCGCCGGGACGGGCAGGACGCGGTGGTGAAGCGCCTGACCATCGCGGCGGAGGAGGCGGTCCGGCTCGCCGGGATGCTCGAATCGGTCCTGTCCTTCGCCCGGGAAAAGCGCGGCCGGTACACCTTCGGGCTCCACGACTGCCGCGCGATCCTGGACCGCGCGGTCGAGTTCATGCGGCTCAAGCACGGGCACGCGGGGATCCGGCTCGAGGTGGTGCTCGCCGGCGAGGGCGCCGGCACGGTGTGGTGCGACCGCGACGCCATGCACCAGGTGCTGGTGAACCTGCTCGACAACGCGGTGCAGCAGCGCCCCCGCGGCCGGCCCCTGCGCGTCACGCTGGAGCTGGGCCGGGAGGCGGGGGGCTGCCGGCTGCGGCTGACGGACAACGGGACGGGGATCCCGCCGGAGCTGCGCGCCCACCTGTTCGGCCGGTTCGCCTCCGGGCGGGAGGGCGGCACGGGGCTGGGGCTGGCGATCGTGCGGCAGACGATGCTGGACCACGGGGGGTCGGTGGAGCTGGAGCGGAGCGACGGGACGGGGACGACGTTCGTGCTGCGGCTGCCGGACGCGGGTCCGGCGGAGGCGGTTACGCCCCCGGGATGAACCCGTCGGCGGCGAGCCACGCCAGGATCCGTTCCACGGCCTCGGCCGGCCGCACCGTGGTGGTGTCGAGCACCAGCTCCGCGTCGCCGGGGGGCTCGTAGGGGTCCGAGACGCCGGTGAAGTGCTGCACCTCGCCGGTGCGGGCCTTCGCGTACAGCCCCTTGGGATCCCGCGCTTCGCAGGTCGCCACCGGCGTGGCCAGGTGCACCAGGAGGAAGCCGCCCTCGGCGGCCACGGCCTTGCGGACCTCCTTGCGGGCCGCGTCGTAGGGGGCGATGGGGCAGCAGATCGCCGCGCCGCCGTTCTTCGTGACCTCCGTGGCCACCATCCCGATGCGGCGGATGTTGAGGTCGCGGTCCTCGCGGCTGAACCCCAGCCCCTTGGACAGCACCAGCCGCACCTCGTCCCCGTCGAGCACCGTGACCGGGCGCGGGCCGAGCTCCAGCAGCTTGATCATCAGCGCGCGGGCGATCGTGGACTTGCCGGAGGCGGAGAGTCCCGTGAAGAACACCGTGAAGCCCTGCTGCCGGCGCGGCGGGAACTGGTGGCGCAGCTCCTCCACCACCTCGGGATAGGTGAACCACGCCGGGATGTCCCGGCCCTCGTTGAGGAGCTGCCGCTGCTCGGTGCCCGAGATATTGAGCACCGTGGACCCCGCCGGGACCTGGTCCTCGGGGAAGTACGCGTCCTGCTCCTTCACGTAGACCATCATCTTGAACTCGACCATCTCGATCGTGAGCTCGGCCGCGTGCTGGCGGAGGAGCTCCTGCGCGTCGTACGGCCCGTAGAAGGGCTTGCCCGCGGAGTCCTTGCCCGGCCCCGCGTGGTCGCGGCCCACGATGAAGTGGGTGACGCCGTGGTTCTTGCGGATGATGGCGTGCCACACCGCCTCGCGGGGGCCGCCCATGCGCATGGCCAGCGGGAGCAGGGAGAGCATCGCGGACCCCTCCGGATACCGCGCCAGCAGCTTGCGGTAGCAGCGGACGCGCGTGTAGTGGTCCACGTCGCCGGGCCGGGTGAGCCCGACCACCGGATGGATGAGCAGCTTGGCGCCCGCGTCGCGCGCGGCGCGGTGCGTGAGCTCCACGTGGGCCCGGTGCATCGGGTTGCGCGTCTGGAAGGCCACCACCCGGTTCCAGCCCCGGTGCGCGAACTCGGCGCGCACCTGGGCGGGCGTCTGCCGCAGCGCGGTGAAGTCGTAGTAGGCGGGGAGGGCCAGGCCCTCGACCGGCCCGCCGGCGTACCAGGGCTTCACCTGCTTGAGCAGGTACGACGCCCCGGGGTGGAGCGCGTCGGTGGTGCCGAACACCGCCTTCGCCTCGGCCTCCCGGTCGGGCTGCCAGAGGTCCTCGATCGTCAGCACCGCCAGGACGTTCCGCTCGGCGTCCCGCAGCGCCAGCCGGCCGCCGGGCTTGAGGGACTTCGCCAGCGCCTCGGGCAGGTCGAGCGTGATGGGCATCGGCCAGAGCGCCCCGGACGCCAGCCGCATCGAGGCGCAGACGCCGTCGTAGTCCTTGCGGTTCAGGAACCCCTTGAGCGGGGAGAACCCGCCGTTCAGGATCAGCTCCAGGTCGCAGAGCTGCCGGGGCGTCAGGTCCAGCGCCGGGAGCGCGGCCGCCTCCGCCCGCAGGGCCTCCAGGCGGGCCCCGGTGGCCAGCAGGTCCACGAGCGTGCCGCCGTGGGGCGTGTTCAGCATGTCCGGCATGGGAAAGAGGATAGCACAGGTGGTTTGGCGGGCGGGCCGGCCCGCCGGACCCGGCTGCGTTAGAATATTCCCGATGCGCCGGCTGGCCCTGCTCCCCCTCCTCCTCGCCTTGGTCGCCGCCCCGGCGGCCCGCGCCGCGGCCCCGATCGCGACGTTCACCGACGTGGACGGGAACGTGGACGTGATCCGGGCCGGCGCCACGCTCGACGCCGAGGAGGACATGGACCTCTTCCAGGGGGACGAGATCCGGACCGACGCGGGCGCGGCGGCCACGATCACCTTCCTCGACAACCACTTCGTGAAGCTGGGGGCCCGGACGACGCTCAAGCTCACCATCGTGAAGGCGGATCCGCGGACCGGGTCGTTCTTCGGCCGGATCACCCTCGCGACGGGCCGGCTGTTCGCCAACTTCGCCAAGCTGACCGGGTCCGGCTCCGGGTTCGCCGTCCAGACCGGGTCGGCCGTGGCCGCCGTGAAGGGCACCACCTTCGCCGTCGAGGCGGAGGGCGAGGCCAGCACGGTGGCGGTCACGGAGGGCACGGTGGCCACGTCCGGCGTGGACGCGGACGGCCGCGAGCAGGAGGCCGTGGAGGTCCCGGCGGGGCAGGCCACCTCGGTGGCCGGGCGCGCGCGCCGGCCCGGCCGGCCCGAGGCGCTGGCGGCGCGCCACGGGTGGGCCCGCGAGGGGCTGGCCGGCGTGCGCGAGGCCGGCGAGCGGCACCGCGGCATG
>CAYNUZ010000187.1:0-5093 GCA_964400385.1 uncultured bacterium
GCCCTGGGCCGCGAACGGCCCCTGCGGCCCGGTGGCCGTGACGCCGGCGGCGCTCGGGGCCCCTTCCTGCGCCTCGAGGATCGCCTTCATTTCCTCGAGCTGCGGCAGCTCCGTGAGGTCGTTGAGCCCCATGTACATCAGGAACTCGTTGGTCGTGCCGTACAGGAGCGCCCGCCCCATGCCCTCCTTGCGGCCCACGACCCGGACGAGCTTGCGGTCCAGGAGGGTGTTCAGCACGCCGTCGGCGTTCACGCCGCGGATCACCTCGATGTCGGCCTTGATCACCGGCTGCCGGTACGCCACGATGGCCAGCGTCTCGAGCGCCGACTTGGAGAGGCGCAGCGTCAGCCGGTCGCGGAAGAGCTTGCGCACCCACGGCTCGTACGCCGGGTGGGTGAGGAGCAGGAAGCCGCCGCCAACCTCCTTGAGGATGAAGCTGCGGCCCAGCTCCTCGTACTCGCGGCCCAGCTCCAGCAGCGCCTCCCGCACGGCCGGTTCGGGGGTCCCGGTCAGGATCCGCGAGAGGACGGCGGCGGGGACCGGCTTGTCGGCCGCGAAGAGGACCGCCTCGAGGAGCCGCTTCATCTCGGCCTTCGAGTAGGCGGGCGGCTTGGGCGCCGGCGGGGGCTCGGGCTTCCGGCGTTTCGGGCGCGGCGGCGGGGGCGGCGCCTTCTTCCCGCGGCCGGGGGCGGGCCGCTTGACCTCGGACCAGGTGGACTTCTTCACGAGAGGGGCCGGGCCGCGTCGGTGCGGACCAGCGCCTCCAGCTCGCCGAAATTCTCCTCCTGCTTGAGGCGGATCGCCTTCTGTTTGGTGAGCTCCAGCGACGCCATGAAGAAGACCACGGCCTCCAGCACCGACCGGGAGGTGACGAAGAGGCGGGAGAGCGAGACCCGCAGGCGCACCTTGACGATGGTGAGCAGCTCGTCGATCTTGTCCTCGAGGTTGATCTCCTCCTTCACGATCTCCCGGACGTTCGGGAAGGCGAACTCCTGGACCTTGCGCATGGCCTTGAGGAGCTCGAAGGAGGACATCTCGATGAACGGCTCGGCCTCGGCGATCTGGTCCAGCCGGCGCGCCAGCTCGGAGGTGAGCGGCCGCGGGAAGGTGGCGCGCGACCGGTCCTCGTGCATGGCCAGCTCGTGCACCACCTCGCGCAGCTTCTGCTGGTCCACCAGCCGCGCCAGCAGCGCCCCGACCTCGCCCTCCTGCTCGGCGGTCTCGGGGGTCTCCTCCTCCGCCGGCAGGAGCCACTTGGACTTGAGGTGCATGAGCGTCGCGGCGATCACCAGGAACCCGCCCGCGATGTTGAGGTTGAGCTCCCGGGCGGCCTCGACGGCCGCCACGAATTCGTCGGCAATGCCCGCCAAGGCGACCTCGGAGATCGCGAGCTCGTGCTTGCGGATGAGGTAGTACAGCAGGTCCAGCGGCCCGTCGAAGCTGGGCAGGTGGACGTGCATGGACGCGGAGGTCGCCGCCTCGGTCGCCGTCGTCATCGGATCTTCATTGCCGACCGGACCTCCGCCAGCGTGGCGCCGGCGATGGCCCGCGCCCGGGCGGCCCCGGCGGCCAGGATGTCCTCGAGTTTCCGGGGATCGGCGAGCCAGCCGGAGCGCGCCGCCATCACGGGCTCCATCCGGGCCCAGAGGGCGGCCAGCAGCTCCTGCTTGCACCCGCCGCACCCGCGCGACCCGTCCTCGCAGGTCGTCTTGACCTGGGGGGAGGCCGCCGCATTGAAGGTCCGGTGGAACTCGTACACCACGCACCCGTCCGGGTGGCCCCGGTCGCCGAGGTGGATCTTCACCGGGTCCGTGTACATCGCCTTGACCTGCTTCTCCACGGCCTTGCGGTCGGCGCCCAGCTCGATCGAGTTGCCGTAGCTCTTGCTCATCTTCCGCCGGTCCGCCCCGGGCAGCCGGGGAAAGGCGGTCAGCATCGGCTGCGGCTCGGGCAGGACGGGGCCGTAGAACTTGTTGAACCGGCGGATGACCTCGCGGCCGAGCTCCAGGTGGGCCACCTGGTCCTCGCCCACGGGGACCAGGGTGGCCTTGTAGGCCGCGATGTCGGCGGTCTGGAGCACGGGGTACCCGAGGAAGCCGTAGGACGAGAGGTCGTGGTCGGTCACCTGCTCCTTCTGTTCCTTATAGGTGGGGACCCGCTCGAGCCACGGCACGGGGGTCACCATCGAGAGCAGCAGGTGCAGCTCGGCGTGTTCCGGCACGTCCGACTGGCGGAACAGCACCGCCCGGGCCGGGTCCACCCCGGCCGCGAGCGCGCAGGCCAGGTTTTCGAGGCTGTACTCCCTGAGCCGGGCCGGGTCCTCGAAATGGGAGGTGAGGGCGTGCCAGTCCGCGATCATGAAGAAGCACTCGTACTTCGCCTGGAGCGCGACCCAGTTCTCCAGCGCCCCCACCAGGTGCCCCACGTGGAGCGGGCCGGTGGGGCGGATGCCCGACAGCACGCGGGGATGCGGTTTGGCGGCGGCCTGCGGCTGTGTCACTTCCGGCCATAATAGCGCATCGATGGCGCCCGATCCCCCGCGCCGGGGCGTCCGGCGACGGCCCGCCGGGCGCGGGTTCAGTTCTTCTGGGCGGTGCGGTAGATGAGCCGGGCGAACATGAACCGGCTGACGAGGGTCGAGCCGATGCGGGCGCCCTGGCCGGCGAAGAGCACGCTCTTGAACAGCCAGACGCTGTCCGCGAGGTAGACGAAGAACCCGAGCCACAGCGCGTACTGCCAGCCCAGCAGGACGCACACGCCGAGCCCCCCGTAGACGGCGGCGGCGGTGTAGGCGCCGACCCGCGCGCCCGCGCCGGTGTCCCCGAGGATCATGTCCGCGAAGTACCGCGCGATCAGGACGTTGGCGATGGCGAAGAAGAACATCAGGATCGCCCCGTCCCGCCGGCTCGAGTGTTCCGCCTCGGCGACCGCCCGTTCCGCCGCGGACGGCTCCCGCCCCGCGGCTCCGCCCCGCCCCCGGCTCTCGTCGGCCGGGGGCCCGACCCAGCCGGGGAGTTTCGCGCCGGGGTTGTTGGCCAGCCACGTGGCGATGTTGAGCCCGCAGCCGCGGCACATGCGGGCGTCCGACGCGACGTCGGCGTGGCAGAACGGGCAGGCGACGGCCATGACCGGGATATCCTGCCAGATCGCGACGCCAGAGTCTTGTATCGGTAATCACGTTCGACCAAGCCCGGGTGGCTTGCGGAGCCGACAGATGGCGCGCAGGAGCGCGCCTCGCAGCGGTTGATACACCATCATTACCGTGTGCCTCGCTGCGCTCGGCACGGGCGAAAAGCCGGGTTCTTTATAAGTGCATGAGGAGCCGACTTATGGCGCGCAGGAGCGCGCCTCGCAGCGGTTGATACACCATCATTACCGTGTGCCTCGCTGCGCTCGGCACGGGCGAAAAGCCGGGTTCTCTATAAGTGCTTGAGGAGCCGACCTATAAGCCGGGTTCTGTGCACTGTCTTGCGACAGGCTGCGATCATTTCTCTGGGACCCGTGTCGCCACGGGCCTCGTGCAGCTACCACGGCGCTGCGGCGGGCCGCCGACTATGCGCCGTCCTTGGCCTTGCTCCGGATGGGGTTTACCGTGCCCCCGTTGTCACCAACGGGGCGGTGAGCTCTTACCTCGCCGTTTCACCCTTACCCCGGCCCTTGCGGGTCGTGGCGGTTTGATTTCTGTGGCACTGTCCCTGGCCTCGCGACCGGTTGCCGTTAACAACCATCCTTGCCCTGGGAGCCCGGACTTTCCTCTGTGCCGCGAAAACTGCTGTCAGCACAGCGATCGCACGGTCGACTCCTCGCGTCCATGATAGCGCGGCGGCGGCGCCCCCCGGTACAATGTGGCATGTTTTCGAGGCCCATTCGCCCCGCATGATGCACCCCGCCCGCCCGGCTCCCAAAGGCTGCTTCATCACCCTGGAGGGCATCGAGGGCTGCGGCAAGACCACCCAGGCCCGGCTGCTCGCCCGCCGGCTGCGCGCCGAGGGGCACCGGGTCCTGACCACCGCCGAGCCCGGGGGCACGCGGCTGGGCCGCGGCGTCCGGTCGGCCCTGCTGGATCCCCGCCGGAAGATCGAGCCGTTCGCGGAGTGGTTCCTCTTCGAGGCCGACCGGGCCCAGCACGTGGGCGAGGTGATCCTGCCCGCGCTGCGCCGCGGGATGGTCGTGATCTGCGACCGGTACAGCGACTCGACCCGCGCGTACCAGGGCTTCGGCCGCGGGCTCGGGCTGGAGGCGGTGGACCGCGTGGACCGGCTGGCGACAGGGGGCCTGAAGCCGCGGCTCACCTTCCTCATGGACCTGCCGGTGACCGAGGGGCTGGCGCGGGCGCGGCGGCGGGGGAAGCTCACCCGCATCGAGCGCGAGCAGCTCCGGTTCCACGAGAAGATCCGGTCGGCCTTCCTGGTCCTGGCGACGCGGGAGCCCGACCGCATCAAGGTGGTGGACGGCCGGATCGGCCGCGCCGAAGCCGCCGAGGTCATCCACCGGCACGTGGCGAAGGCGCTGGGCCGATGACCCTCTCCGGGATCGCGGGCCAGCCGCACGCCGTGAAGTGCCTGCGGGCCGTCTTCGCCTCGGGGAAGACCGGCCACGCCTACCTCTTCCACGGGCCGTCCGGCACGGGCAAGCGGACCGCGGCCCGGGCGTTCGCCGCCTCGCTCAACTGCGAGGCGCGCGGGGCGGACGGGGACGCGTGCGGCGACTGCCTGCCGTGCCGGGAGATCGGGCGGGACATCTATCCCGAGCTGCGCACGGTCGCGCCGGAGAAGGACCCGGTGCATGACCGGGCCTTCCACATCGACCAGATGGACGAAGTGGTGGCGTGGGCCGGCCGCACCGCCCATACCCGCCGCACGAAGGTGGGAATCCTCGACGATATCCACGTGATGTCCCAGGAGGCCGCGAACCGCTTCCTCAAGTTCCTGGAGGAGCCGCCGCCGCGGACGGTCTGGCTGCTCCTGACCCCCGAGCCCGGGTCGGTGCTGGCCACGATCCGGTCGCGCTGCCAGCCGGTCCGGTTCACGCTGCTGCCGCGCGCGGACCTCGGCGCCCTCCTCGCGCGCGAGGGCCGGGCCGACGCGCCGGCC
>CAYNUZ010000188.1:0-5074 GCA_964400385.1 uncultured bacterium
GCCCACGGCGCGCCGTCCACCTCGGTCAGGTCCACGCCCGCGGCGAGCGCGGCGGCGGAAAACCGGCCCACCGGCCGGCCGTCCACGCTGAGCCAGACGTCGCCGGCAGCCTGCCCCGGCAGGCCGCCCGCGACCAGCCGGAACCGGTTCAGGTCGTCGGTGAACGAGCAGACCGGGAGGGCGGCCCGGGCGGACCACGGGACCCAGTACGGCAGGTACGGCACCTTGAGGTCGAAGGCGATGCCGTTCGCGGTAACGTCCGGGCGGCCGAGCCGTACCGCGTCGGGGCCCGTCACGCTCCGCCCGCGCACCGTGATGTCGCCGAGGCCCTTGGGCGGGTCCAGTGCGCGCAGGATGCTCCAGGCCATCAGCAGGCCGCCGGCGGCGTTGGGATGGATGCCGTCGGTCACCATCGTCGGGAGCTTTGCCGCCTTTGCGCGGTCCAGCGCGGCCCGCATCGGGGTGAACTGGTCGATGACCGGCACGCCCTCGGCCCGGCCGAAGGCCTGCTCCGCGGCGACCATCTTCGCCAGCGTGTCGTTGTATCCCTTGAGCCAGTCCGAGGCCGCGTCATGCGGGTCGGTGACCGACGGGGTCACCAGCACCGCGCGGGCGCCCCCCGCGCGGGCCTGCTCCACCACGCCCTTGAGCGGCGGCAGCCACGCATCCAGGATCCAGTCGGCGAACTCCCCATAGGCCCCGTCGTTCATCCCGAAATCCACGAAGACCAGCGTCGGCTTCGCGCCCGCCGCGTCCCGGGCCCACCGGGCATTGCCGCCGCGCGCGGTGTCGCCGGACCAGCCGTAGTTGAAGACCTCCAGCCGCTTGGCCGGGTACCGGGTGCACAGGAAGGTCTCGACCAGGCCGGTGTAGTGGTTCTGCTCCGTGATGCTGTCGCCGTAGAAGACGATCCGCTCGGCGTCCTGGAGCTGGACCGGGGCGGCCGCCGCGGCCCCCGCCGCCCCCGCCGCGTGGAGGCTGACCAGCGCGGCGAGGGCCGGGATCACCACTTGTAGACGACGGCCGTGGTGATGGAGGGGGACGTGATGGTGATCTTCGTCGGGCCGGCGAAGAACGGCGACCGCACGTCCGCCTTGTCGGGCGCGAGGTTGAACAGCACGTCCCAGCCGATCCGCTCGTTGGCCAGCCCGACGCCGAGCCGCAGGATCCAGTCCTTGATGTCGTTGACCGAGGATTCGCTGCTCTCGTTGGACGAGGGGGTCGTGGTGCGGGAGGTGACCCCGGTGCTGCCGATGAAGTTCCGCTGGCCCACGGCGCGGAGCTTCAGCCACTCCCGGGCCGCGTACTCCACCCCGAGGACGACCGGCACGTTGAAGTTGGTGATCACCGTCTTCGTGTCGGACGCCTTCTTCACGTCGTTGCGCGGGGTGTACGCGGAGTCCTCGATCGTGATGCCGCTGCCGCTGACGCCCGCGCCCAGGACAACGAGGTAGTCGTCGTTGGGGTGCATAACCAGCCCGGCCATCCCGACGTACGGGGCGGCGATGAGGGTCTCGGCCTGGTCCCGGTCGTTGTAGTTCGTCCCGGCGCCGCTGAAGTCGCCCTTGACCCGGTGCTCGGTCGAGAGGTCGAGGTGGGTGACGTTGGCGTCGAAGGCGAAGGTCGTCTTCTCGTTGACCGGCATCATGAACCGGGCCTTGATGACGTAGGACGGCCCGGCGGTGCTCTTGAGGGTGTTGGCGAGGGTGCCCGCGGTCATGCCGGTGACGGTGTCCGACAGCAGCGCGGCCGTCCACGAATTATCCACGCCCAGGAGGATGAAATTGAGCGTCGTGTCGAACGTAAACGACTCGCCCTTGTACCCGAAGGACGGCCCCACGATGTAGCTGGAGCTGCGCTGGTGCTGCTCGTAGCTGCCGACGCTGGGGGAGGTGGTGCTCACCGCACCCGGGTTCAGGTAGGTGGTGATGAGGTCCGCATCCCCCAGCACGCCGCTGGCCACGCCGGCGGGCTTCGTGTCCTTGTCGGACTTGTCGATCGTCGCGCCCTGCAGGCACAGCCCGATCGCGAACGTGTCGCTGAGCTTGAGGCCCCACCCCAGGCTCAGCTTCACGTCCGGGACCCCGACGCTGGTCTCCTGGGGATCCCAGTCGTTGACGCCCGGGGCGCCGAGCGCGTTGTTCGTGTACTTGAAACTTCCCAGCCCGCCCGCGGCCTGGTAGATCGGCGAGGTCGCGGCGGGCCGGTTGATCCAGATCGTGAAGACGCCGGCGGCGTGCGCGTCCACCATCGCCCAGCCGTACGGCTTCTTGTCGAGGGGATAGTAGAAGTAGAGGTGGTCCTTGAGGTACGCGCCCAGGTGGTAGTAGTTGGAGATGTCCCAGTCGTCGGGGACGAGGAAGTTGCCGCCGTCGAGCGCGTTGACCCGGGCCGGCGTGGCCCGGACCGAGCCGGGCAGGGCGGCCGTGAGGAACCCGGCTGCCATGAGGGCCGCCACCCGTGAGATTCGCCGCTGCATGCCGCCTCCTTGCCGTCCGGGGATCAGCGCGGAGGCGGCGTGGAGCCGCGGACCCGCGCGCGGCCCTCATTGTATAGTGAAGGTCGCATGCGCATGAAGCTGGCCGCCCTCGCCCTGCTGGTGGCGTGGGGCACGGCCCACCCCGCCCAGGCCGCCAAAAAGGCGGCCCGCAAGAAGGCCGCCCCGGCGGCCCAGGCCACCCTGACGGGGACCGTGACCATCAAGGGGCACATCAAGAAGGTGAAGAAGTTCAACCCGTACTCGGACATCTACGGGGGCGGGGCGGGGAAGAAGGCCGACAAACCCGACGAGCCCGGCCACCTGTGCGTGTACCTGGACGGCGTGGCGGGGACCTTCCCGGCGCCCGCCGAGCACGCGGTGCTTGACCAGCAGGACCGGGCGTTCACCACCGACCTGCTCCCGGTGCTCGCCGGGACGACGGTGGATTTCACCAACCACGACAAGATCTACCACAACATCTTCAGCTACAGCCAGCCGGTCCCGTTCGACCTCGGCCGCCGGGCCGGCGGTGAGAAGCGGTCGGTGCTGTTCGACAAGCTGCCGCCGGACGGCGTGGGGGTGATCAAGGTGAACTGCGACATCCACGCCAACATGCACGCGGCGATCCTCGTCATGCGCAACCCGTTCTGGGCCGTCCTGACGGAGACCGGGGGCACGTTCACGCTCAAGGGGGTGCCGCCGGGGTCGTACACCCTGACCGGCTGGCACGTCTCGCTGACGCCCGTGGCGGTGCCGGTGACGCTCAAGGCCGGCGAGATCGCGCACGCGGACCTGGTGATGCAGGGCGAAGACTGACGACGATGCAGCGGCTCTTCACGATGCAGAACAAGCTGTTCATCTCCTTCGCCCTCGTGGTGGGCGGGGCCCTGCTCGCGGTCGGGTTCAACCTGACCTACGTCGTCAACCAGCAGGCCAGCGGGACGATCGCCGAGGACCTCGCCCATTCCCTGAAGGTCTTCGAGGCCATCCAGCGGGAGAAGACGAAGAACCTGGCGACCCTGCTCCAGAACATCAGCGAGGCGCCACGGCTCAAGGCGTCCCTCGACCTCGACGCGGGCGGTGGCGACGCCCCCCGCCGCAAGGGGAAGGGTGAGGCCAAGAAGACCGATCCCGCCACGGTGGCGGACCTGGCCCAGGAGATCAAGGGCGGACTGGACCTCTTCCAGGTCACGGACCGGAAGGGCCGGCTGCTGGCGGGATTCATGGGCGACGCCCGGATGGAGGTCAAGGCCATCGACCCCTCGGCGACGTCGTTCGACGGGTTCTTCGCGCGCGGCGTGGATCCGGAAAACCCCGTGGTCAGCGTCGGGGCGCTGTCGTGGAGCAACCGGTTGTTCCTGACGATCACCGGGCCGATCCTCAACGGGTCGCGGGTGATCGGTGGGCTGCGCGCGGGGTTCGAGATCACGGCGAAGCAGGCGGCGGAGCTGAAGGAGCAGACGGGAAGCGAGGTCGCCTTCACGCTGGCCAACGGCAAGGTGGTCGCGACCTCGCTGACGCCGGCGACGGCCTCGGCGCTGGAGAAGGCCGTCGCCGGGATGGGGAACCTCGACAAGATGGCCGCGGCCTCCTTCGAGCGGGACCTCGAAGGGACCCCGTACCTGGTCCAGCTCGCGCCGTTGAACGATCCGGCGGGGCAGAACCTCGGCTGGCAGATCCAGCTCCGGAACCGCAACCTGGTCCTCGCGCTCCTCTCGCGCATCCGCCGGGGGGTCACCGTCATCGGGTTCACCGCCCTCGTCCTGGCCGTGGCGCTCGCCTACCTGGTGGCGCGCGGCATCACCTCACCGCTGAAGGCCCTGGTCCAGGGGACCCGGGCCGTGGACCAGGGGAACCTGGACTACGAGATCAAGGTCGAGACACGCGACGAGCTCGGGGTGCTGGCCGACGCCTTCAACACCATGATCCGGGACCTCAAGGAAAAGGAGCGGGTCAAGGCCCTCTTCGGCCGGTACCTTCCCAAGGCCGTGGCGGACCGGGCGATGGCGAACCCCGGGGAGCTGATGCTGGGCGGGGAGGTCCGCGAGGTCGCGGTCTTCTTCTCGGACGTGCGCGGGTTCACCTCGCTGTCGGAGAACATCCCGCCCCAGAACCTCGTCGCCATGCTCAACGAGTACTTCACCCGCATGGTGGACATCCTGCTTGAGCACGAGGGGACGCTGGACAAGTACATCGGCGACGCGATCATGGCGGTGTTCGGCGCGCCGGTCGCGGACCCCGAGGCGTCCACCCGCGCGGTCCGGACGGCGCTCCAGATGATGGAGGCGCTCAAGGTCCTCAACCTCGAGTTCGCCACGAAGGGCTACCCGAAGCTCGAAATCGGGATCGGCATCAATGCGGGCCCGGTGGTCGCGGGCAACCTGGGGTCCATCAAGCAGCTTTCGTACACGGTCATCGGCGAGGAGGTCAACCTGGCGTCGCGCCTGTGCTCGAAGGCGGGGAAGGGCCAGATCCTGGTGTCCGAGTCGGTCTACCGGAAGGTGAAGTGGCAGTTCGAGATGAACCGGCTGGAGCCGATCACGGTGAAGAACGTCTCGTACCGCGGCTCCCCGTTCCCGAGTGCCACGAAAGCGA
>CAYNUZ010000189.1:0-5009 GCA_964400385.1 uncultured bacterium
GGCGTTTATGCCGGGCCGAGAGCGAGAGCATGAAGGAGGCGATGCGCTCCTCCGCCGAGCGCTTGGACAGCAGGAGCAGCAGCCGCTGGTCGGCCTGGAGCTCCCGGCTCATCAGGCGCAGGAAGTGCTGTTGCAGGCTGGGCACGCCGGCGGCCAGGGTCTCCAGGCCCTCGAAGGGCAGGGCGCAGAGGGCGGTGGTATGGAGGGCGCCCGCGCTGTTGACGTGGCGGCCGCCCAGGATGCTGATCGGGCCGGGGCCCACCGCGGCCCTGGGGGGGCAGCGCCGGGCGCAGATCCGGCAGCACGTGAACCGGATGGCCCGCCAGCGCCCCGAAATGGTGGCGCAGATCATCAAGCGCTGGCTGCTCGAGGAAAAGAGGTAGGACCGGTGGTCCAGCCGGGGGAGGCGGGGGGGATGGCCGCGGCGGCCGCGGACCCCGCCCTGGACGCCCTGCTGGAGGCCCTGGGGGACGACGGGGCGGAGGCCCTGCTGGCGGAGATGACTGGCGCGCCGGCGGGACCCGAGGTACTCTCACCCAGGGACCTGAAGGCGAGGGTCGCAGGCCTGGCGAAGGCGCGACCCGAGCTGCTGGCGAAGATCATCCAGCACTGGATCACCGAAGAACGGCGGAAGGGGAGGTAAGCGGACATGGCCGGGATGAACGCGGAACAGAAGGCGGCGATCCTGCTGATCGCCCTGGGGCCGGACATGTCGTCCCAGGTCATGAAGAGCCTCAAGGAGGAGACGGTCGAGCAGCTCACCCTCCAGATCGCGAACATGCGCAAGGTCACCCCCGCCGAGAAGGACATCGTGCTCGAGGACTGCTACCAGATGTCCCTCGCCGAGGACGCCCTCGTGCAGGGCGGCGTGGACTACGCGAAGGACCTGCTGGAGCGGAGCCTGGGCAGCCACAAGGCCGTCGAGATCCTGAACCGCCTCCAGGGCGCGCTGCAGACGGTCCCGTTCGACTTCATCAAGCGGGCCGATCCCCACCAGATCCTGACCTTCATCCAGAACGAGCATCCCCAGACCATCGCGCTGATCCTGGCGCACCTGTCCGCGGACCACGCGGCCAACATCCTGCGCCAGCTCGCGCAGGAGCTGCAGGTGGACGTCACGCGCCGCATCGCCATCATGGAGCGCGCGACGCCCGACGTCATCATGGAGGTCGAGCGGGTGCTGGAGCGCAAGATCTCCTCGGTGTTCACGCAGGAATACGCCGCCGCCGGCGGCGTGCGCGCGGTGGCCGAGATCCTGAACCGCATGGACCGCTCGACGGAAAAGGTCGTGATGGAGAAGCTCGAGGAGGAACAGCCCGAGCTGGCCGACGACATCAAGCGGCTCATGTTCGTCTTCGACGACATCATGCTGATCGACGACCGCGCCATCCAGATGGTCATGCGCGACGTGGACCAGAAGGACGTCGTGCTGGCCCTCAAGGGCGCCAGCGACGGCGTCAAGAACAAGATCCTCAAGAACATGTCGGCGCGCGCGCGCCAGATGGTGCTGGAGGACATGGAGGTCATGGGCCCGGTGCGCCTCAAGACCTCCGAGGAAGCCCAGCAGAAGATCGTCAACGTGATCCGCCGCCTCGAGGAGACGGGTGAGATCACGGTCGCGCGCGGCGGCGAATCCGAGGTCCTCGTTTGACGGCGGACCGGCCCGCGAAACGGTCTGCGATCGTTTCGGCCGGTTCGTACCGATTTGACCGGGAGGCGCGCTGGCTGCGCCCCCACGTCGCCCCCCCCCCGTCCGAGGCCCCCACCGAGGCCGTCCTGCCCGAGTCCTGGACCCCCGAGCCCGTGCCCGTCGTGGTCGAGGACACCCCCGCAGCGCCGGCGGAGCCCGTCCCCACCCCGCAGGAGCTGGCCGAGGCGGAGGCCGCGCGCATCCTGGAGGCCGCCCGCGCCGAGGCGGAGACCCTGAAGACGCAGGCGCACGAGCAGGGCTACACCGACGGGATCAAGGAGGGCACCGAGACCGGCCGGATGCAGGGCCGCGAGGAGGCCCTCGCCGAGCTGCGCGAGACGCTGGACCGGTGGATGACGATGGGGGAGGCGCTCACCGAGGCCTGGCGGCTGCGCTTCCAGGGGGTGGAGGAGGAGATCAAGGACCTCGCCGTGGCGGCGGCCGAACAGCTCCTGCACGCCCAGCTCGCGGCCACGCCGGACGCGGTCCTGGCGGTGGTCCGGGACGCGCTGCGGCATGCCGCCGAGGCGGACCTGGTGACGGTGCTGGTGAGCCCCAAGGACGTGGCGGTGGTCCGCGCGGCCAAGGACGAGCTGGCCGGCCTCCTCAAGGGGACCGGCCGGTTCGAGCTGCTGGAGGACGCCAAGGTCGAGGCCGGCAGCTGCATCGTGGAGACCAAGACCCAGGTCATCGACGCCACGCAGGCCACGCGGACCGCGCGGCTGCGGGACAGCATGGGCCCCGGCCCCGCGGCCCCGGGGGCGGCCCCGAAGTGATCCAGGTCGAGGAGCTCCTCGGGCGCGAGGAGCTCAAGCGGTCCCTGCGCGAAACCGCCCTCAAGGTCCGCGGCGCCGATCCCGTGTCCGTGAACGGCCGGGTGATCCAGGCGGTGGGCCTGGTCATCGAGGGGTCGGCCCGGGTCTCCGGGATCGGCGAGATCTGCCGCATCACGGCGGGTCGCGGCCGCCCGGACGTGCTGGCCGAGGTGGTCGGGTTCCGCGAGGGGCGGGTGCTGCTGATGCCCCTGGCCGAGACCGACGGGGTCGGGCCGGAGAGCCAGATCGTCCCGACGGGCCGTCCCCTCGAGGTGGCGGTGGGCCGCTCGATGCTCGGCCGCGTCCTCGACGGGCTGGGCCGCCCGCAGGACGGGCTGGGGCCCATCCGGGTCGAGGCCCGGGTCCCGGTCCACCACGCCCCGCCCGACGCGCTGCGGCGGCAGCGGATCCGCGAGATCCTGCCGACCGGCGTGCGCGCCATTGACGGGCTCCTGACCTGCGGGAAGGGGCAGCGGCTGGGCATCTTCGCGGGGTCGGGCGTGGGCAAGAGCGTCCTGATGGGCATGATCGCCCGGTACACCAAGGCCGACGTCAACGTGATCGCGCTGGTCGGGGAGCGGGGCCGCGAGGTGCGCGACTTCATCGAGCGCGACCTCAAGGGCGGGCTGGCGCGGACGGTCGTGGTGGCCGCCACCTCGGACCAGCCGGCGCTGGTGCGCCGGCAGGCGGCGTGGGTGGCGTGCGCGGTGGCGGAGTTCTTCCGGGACCTGGGGTTCGACGTGATGTTCATGATGGACTCGGTGACCCGGTTCGCGATGGCCCAGCGGGAGATCGGGCTGGCCGTGGGCGAGCCGCCGACCACCCGGGGGTACACGCCCTCGGTGTTCGCCCAGCTCCCCAAGCTGCTCGAGCGGGCCGGCACCTCCACCCGCCGCGGCTCGATCACCGGGCTGTACACGGTCCTGGTCGAGGCGGACGACATGAACGAGCCCATCGCCGACGCGGTGCGGTCCATCCTGGACGGGCACGTCGTCCTTTCGCGCGACCTGGCCGCCCAGAACCACTACCCCTCCATTGACGTCCTCCAGAGCGTCAGCCGGCTGATGATCGACATCGCCCCGCGGGCGATGCAGGACGCGGCGGGCCGGGTCCGGGAGTCCCT
The DNA here is from genome assembly GCA_964400385.1 of uncultured bacterium. GTDB lineage: Bacteria > Oederibacteriota > CAKKQC01 > CAKKQC01 > CAKKQC01 > CAYNUZ01. The sequence goes on from CAYNUZ010000189.1 coordinate 3,629, forward strand.
GGCGGTGTACCGGGACGCGCGGGACCTGGTGAACATCGGGGCGTACGTGAAGGGGAGCAACGCGAAGATCGACTACGCGCTGGAGCACCTGGACCGCACCAACGCCTTCCTGCGGCAGGACATGGACCAGCATTCGTCGTTCGAGGAGACCGACAAGGCGCTGCGGGAGCTGCTCCCGTGACCCTTCGACTGGTCTCCACCGCAAGCACGGCAGCGACCGCTCAGGGCTTCGCCCTCCGACTGGTCTCCACCGCAAGGACGACAGCGACCGCTCAGGGCTTCGCCCTCCGACTGGTCTCCACCGCAAGGACGGCAGCGACCGCTCAGGGCGGGACCCAACCCGGAGGCGGCGCATGATCAAGAAGTTCACGTTCCGGCTGGAGCAGGTGCTGCGGCACCGGGCGAACATGGAGGAGGTCCGGGAACGGGCCCTGGCGGAGGTCGAGGAGCGGCTGGCCCGGGAGCGGGTGGTGCTGGCCGACCTGCTGGGGCTGCGCGCGGAGGTCCTGGACGGGCTGGCGGCCCTCCAGGCGGCGGCCTTCGACGTGACCCAGCGGGACCAGTACCAGGGGTACCTGGGGTGGCTGGCTACCGAGGTGGACCGGGAGCACCGCCTGCTGGGGGAGCTGGAAACCCTCCGGGACGCCAAGCGGGCCGAGCTGGTCCGGGCCTCCCAGGACCGGCGGATCGTCGAAAAGCTCAAGGACCGGGAGCGGGGGGAGCACCAGAATCTCGTTGCCAGGCTTGACCAGCAGGCCCTGGACGAGGTGGCCACCAACGCATTTGCGCGCGGGGAAAGGTCGTGGCATACTTCGCCCAAGGACTCCCAAACATGATTCAACCGGCCTCCTCGAACGCGGTCAGCGCGAACGTCCTTGCCGCGCTCATGGGGTCGCTTAACCTGACCCCCTCCATGGTGGTCCAGGTCCCCGGCCAGGCCGTCGCCACCCCGTCCTTTCCCGCGCTGCCGCTCGGGACGGCCCCGACCGCACAGCCCTTCAGCGGCGTCCTGGTCGACCAGCTCGCGGCGGCGATCGCCCGGTCCGGCCGCCAGATCTCGATCACCGGAGGGTCCGCCCCGCCACAAGCGGCTTCGCCGCCCCTATGGGCGGCGACGGCCCCGAGTGGGCTGGCGGATGAGGGCGTAAGCCCCGGCCAGCAAGTGGTGGACCAGACAGGGACATCGGCCGGGAGAGTGCGTCCCGAAATCCCCCCCGCCACCACCACCTTCGAGCCGGCCGTCGCTCCGTTCGGTCCCCGGGTCGCGGTCTCCGCGGCCCCGTCGGCCGTTCCGGGCGACCGGCCCGCGGCGGACGTCACCGCGTCCGACCCGCGGAGGCCGGCGGTCCCGCCGGCCGCCGATCCGGCGAACGAGCGCGTC
>CAYNUZ010000190.1:0-5002 GCA_964400385.1 uncultured bacterium
GGCCGCCCCGTCCGCGTGCGCGCCGCCCGATGAGCCGCCGCCCGCTCCCGCGCGGCGTCCGGCTCGGGACGGGAGCGGTGGTGGACCCGGGGGCGGTGCTCGGGTATGCGCCCGCGCGGCGGATCGCGGACCGGTCGCTCACGATCGGGAACGACGCGCGGATCCGCACGGGCGCGGTCCTCTACCTGGGCTCCCGGATCGGGCGGGGATTCGAGACCGGGCACGGGACAATCATCCGGGAGGAGAACGAGATCGGGGACCGGGTCGCGGTGTGGAGCCACTCGGTCGTGGATTACGGGTGCACGCTCGGCCACGAGGTCCGGACCCACACCGGCGTGTAGGTGGCGCCGTATTCCCGGGTCGAGGACGGGGCCTTCATCGGGCCGGGCTCCACGCTGCTCAATGACCCCCATCCGGGCTGCACCTTCTCGCGCCAGTGCATGCGCGGGCCCACGATCGGGCGCGGCGCGGTGATCGGCGGGGGCGCGGTCATCCTGCCGATGGTCACGATCGGTGCGGGGGCGGTCGTCGGCGGCGGGGCGGTCGTCACGAAGGACGTCCCGGCCGGCGCCGTGGTCCGGGGCAATCCGGCCCGGGTCCACGGCCGGCGCGAGGACCTGCGGTGCTGGACCGGGCACACGCTCCGGCCCTACGATCCGCCCGTCCAGCCCCCGCCCCGTCCCGGCCGGCCGTGACTCCGCCGCCCCCCGTGCTCCGGCTCGTGGACCTCACCCGGCTGCACGCGCCGATCCGCGCCGAGCTGGACGCCGCCATGGCCGCCGTCCTGGACCGCGGGGACTTCATCCTGGGCGGGGCGGTCCAGGCGTTCGAGCGTGAGTTCGCGGCGTACTGCGGCGCCCCGCGGGCCGTGGGCGTGGACACCGGCACTTCGGCGCTGGAGCTGATCCTGCGTGCCCTGGGAATCGGGCCGGGCGACGAGGTCCTAGTGCCCGCGTTCACGTTCGTCGCCACGGCCTCCGCCGTGGACATGGTCGGGGCGCGGCCGGTCTTCGTGGACGTGGACCCGCAGACGGGGCTGCTGAACCAGGAGGCGGCGCTGCGGGCCGCCGGACCGCGCACGCGGGCGGTAATTCCGGTGCACCTCTGGGGGCGGCCCGCGCCCATCGAGTCCCTGATCGAATCGGCACGCGGGAAGTTCCACGTGATCGAGGACGCCTGCCAGGCGCACGGCGCCCGCGTCGGCGCCCGGCGCGCCGGGTCGCTGGGCATCGCGGCGGCCTTCAGCTTCTATCCGGCCAAGAACCTCGGGGGCTTCGGCGACGGCGGGATGGTGGTGACGGGCGACGAGGCCGTCGCGGCGAAGGTGGCCATGCTCCGCAACTACGGCGAGGCGAGGAAATACGAGCACATGTTCCTCGCCTTCAACCGGCGGCTCGACACGCTGCAGGCGGCCGTCCTGTCCGTCAAGCTCCGCCACCTCGACCGGTGGAACGGCGAACGGCGGGCCGCGGCGGCGGCGTACCGGGCGGCGCTGGCCGGCACCTCCGTGACGATCCCGCCGGAGCCGGCGGGCGGCGAGGCCGTCCACCATGTCTTCGTCATCCGGTCCCCGCGCCGCGACGCGCTGGCCGCCTTCCTGCGGGAGCGGGGGATCGAGACCGGCGTGCACTATCCATTCGCCCTCCCACTGCTGCCCGCGTTCTCCACCCACGGCCATGCGCCGGGGGCCTTCCCCGCCGCCGAGGCGCTGGCCCGCGAGGTCCTCTCCCTCCCGCTGTTCCCCGGAATCCTGCCGGAGGAAATCGTGCGGGTGGGGGACGCCATCCGCGAGTTCGACCAGCAATGAAAACGTGCGTCGTCGTCCCGGCGTACAACGAGGCACGGGCCATCGCGCGGGTCGTGCGGGGCGCACGGAGGCGGCCCGAAGTGTCCCGCGTCTACGTCGCGGATGACGGCTCGGCCGACGGGACGGCGGGGCTGGCGCGCCGCGCCGGAGCGACCGTGGTGCGCCTGCCGCGCAACCGGGGAGTCGGGGCGGCGCTGCGGGCGGGGTTCGAGCGGGCCGTCGCGGACGGGTTCGGGGTCATCGTGGTGATGGGCGCGGACGACCAGGACAACGCGGGGGAGATTCCCCGGCTGCTCGCGCGGATCCGGGCCGGGGATGACTTCGTCCAGGGGTCACGGTGGCTGCGGGCGGGCCGGGTGGTGAATATCCCGCTCTTCCGGCGGATCACGACCATCCTGTATTCGGTGGTGTTCACCGTGGTCGCCCGCCGCCGGGTCACCGACGGCACCAACGGCTTCCGGGCCTTCCGCACCGCGCTCCTGCGCCGGATCCACCTGCGGCAGCCGTGGCTGGACCGGTATGAACTGGAGCCGTACCTGTACTACCACGCGCTGCGGGACGGCTTCCGCGTCAGCGAGGTGCCGGTCACCAAGCGGTATCCGCGCTCCGGGCAGGGCTACACCAAGATGCGGCCCTTGCGCGACCACTGGCGGATCGTCCGCCCCCTCGTCCTCCTCGGGCTGGGGATCCGGCGGTGATCACCCGGGCGCTGGCGGCGCTCTCCCGCGCGGAGTTCTCGAACCTCGGCTGGTTGTACCTCGGGCCCGCCCGGTTCGTGAAGGTCGGTCCGGTGGCCTACCTGGCCCTGATGGTCGGGGGCGCGGTCTGGATCGCGGCGGCCGCGGCGGCAGGGTGGGCGCTGGTCCGGCGGGGCCGGGCGTGGCTCGGGACCTTCCTTTTTCTCCTCGGGACGGGGGCGTACGTCACGCTGGCGTTTCCGCCCACCACGGATGAGCCGCACTACCTGGCGCTCACGGACAACCTCCTCACCCGCGGCACCCTGGAGGTGTCGGCCGGGTACGCCTCGGGCGCGTGGCGCGCCTTCTTCCCGGGGGCGACACTCGATGCGCATGCGGTCGTCCTGCCGGACGGACGCATGTACTCCCAGCACACAGCGGGGCTGCCGCTGCTCATCCTGCCCGGGTACGCGCTGGCGGGCCGGTGGGGCGTCCTCCTCATCCTGGCCGCGATCGCCGCCTGCCTGCCGGGGCTGCTCGAGCGGGTCGCGCGCCATGCCGGCGCCGCAGCACGGGAGAGCCGGGCGCTGGCGGTGTGCACGGCCCTCTCCGCGCCGTTCCTCTTCGCCTCCACGCTGGTTTTCACCGAGGTCCCGGCCGCGGTCCTGGCGGCGGCCGGGCTGCTCGCCGCCGGGAGCGGCGGCTGGGCGGCGGCGTGCATGGCGGGACTGCCGTGGCTCCACCCGCGGTACGCCTGGCTGGCGGTCGGGGTCTTCACGCTGGACCTGGCGCGTTCGCGGCGCCGGGTCGTTTCCGTGGCGTGGTGGGCCGGGCTGGCGGCCGTCTCCGGCGGCCTGTTCCTCGCGGTCTATCACGGCCCGGCCTTCGTGGCGATCTTCAACGTCCTGTCTGAACGGTATCCGGCGCCGCTCGCGACCGTGACGGCGGGCGGATTGGCCGGCCAGGTCGCGTTCGCCAACCTTCCCGTCTCCCTGCTCGGCAAGCTGGTGGACCGGTCATTCGGACTGCTGCCGTACGCCCCGTGGTTCCTGGTCCTCGGGCCCGGCTGGGGAACGGCCACCCGGCACGGGCGCGGCGCGCTGCTGCTGGGCGCAACCTACCTGTTCGTCACGTGCCTCTTCGCGAACTGGGGCGGGTCCGCCTACCCGGGACGCACCCTGGTCCCGCTCCTTCCGTTCGCCGCCCCCGTGCTGGCCGCGGGAATCCGGTGGGCCGGAGGAACGGCGCCACGCCGCGCCGTGTTCGCCGCGCTCTTCCTGGTCTCGGTGCTGCAAGCCTGCGCGCTGACCGCCTGCCCGGTCCTCCGGTACACCTCCGGCCGGGACTGGCTGGCGGCCCGGGCCGGCGCCGCGTACCACGTCCTGCCGTTCTCCTGGTGGCCGGCGATGGGCGGGGGAACCGGCGCCGTGACCCGTCCGCCCGCGGCCGTCCCGGTCACGCCGTGAATCTCGCCTACCTGTGCGCCTTCATCCCGTCGCCGGTGGACGACGGGGACAAGGTGCGCGCGATGTGGACGCTGCGCACGCTCGCCTCCCGCCACCGGGTGTACGGCTTCTTCCTCGCCCCCGACGGCCGCCGGTCGTTGCCGCGGGAGGTGGCACGGCTGTGCCGGGACGCCGTCGTCGTCCCGTACTCCCGGTCCGCGCGGGCCCGGGGTTTCGTGCGGGCGGCGCTGACCGGGCGCCCGGTGCATCCGGGAGCGTTCCGGGGCGCCGGGGCCCAGTCCGCCCTCCTGGCGGCGCTGTCCCGGTGGCCGGCGGAGGCGCTCCACGTCCACCGGATCCGGATGATGCCGTACGCCGCGCGCACCGGGCTCCCGTACCAGCTCGACTGCACCGACTCGATCGCCGGGTTCTATCGGCATGCGCCAAGCTTCCGGGGCTGGCGGCGCTGGTACGCCGCCTTTGACCGGAGCCGGGTCGCGGCCGCGGAGCGGACCTGGGGGAACGGCGCTGCCGCCGTCCTGGCGATCACGGACGCGGAGCGCCGGACGCTGCGGTCCCTGGGTGTCCGGCGTCCCGTGTTCGTCGCCCCGAACGGGCTCGACCCCGCCCGTTGGCGGGACCGGCCCGGCCGCAGGCGGAGCGCTGAGGTCCTCTTCGTCGGGAACCTCGCGTACGCCCCCAATGAGGAAGGCCTCCGGTGGTTCCTCGCGGCCGTCGCGCCGCGCCTCCGGCCCCTGTCGCCGCACTGCCGGCTGTCCATCGTCGGGGGCGGGGCGTCGCCCGGACTGCGCGCGGCGGCGGCCGCCGCCGCAATCCCCGCGCGCTTCACGGGATTTCGCCCGGACGTCCGCGACGCGTACCGGGCGGCGGCCGTGCTGGTCTGCCCGTTGCCGACCGCCGCGGGGCTGCAGAACAAGATGATCGAGGCGATGGCCTCCGGCCTGCCGGTCGTGAGCACCCCGAACGTGGCCGCGGCGGCGGGGGCACGCGGGGGACGGGAGGTCCTCGTCGCAGGCGATGAAGAATTGCGTGCCGAAATCGCCGCATTCCGT
>CAYNUZ010000191.1:0-4999 GCA_964400385.1 uncultured bacterium
GGCCGGCGCCGCGAGGTCCCCGAGCGGAACGGCCAAGCGGCCGCGGATCACGGCCAGCCGGCGCGCGGCCTCGTCGGCCGCGCCGGGACGCTTCGCCTCGACGCTGGTCAGCAGGGTCATCACGTGCCGCACGCGGTCGAAGACCACCACCGTCTCGTGGAGCATGAAGAAAAGGTCCGGCAGGTGCCGGTCGTCTCGCGGCGGCTTCGGCAGCGACTCGACGTACCGCACCGCATCGTACCCGGCGAACCCCACCAGCCCGCCCGCGAACCGCGGCAGGCCCCTGACCCCCGACGACAGGGTGCCGAACCGCTTCGCGAGCAGCGCCAGCGGATCCCCCGCCGTCCGCGTGGTCTTCCCGTCCCGGGTCTCCTCCAGCGCCAGGCCCCGGGCCGAGAAGAGCGCGGCCGGGCCGCTGCCGAGGAAGGAGTACCGACCCTGCCGCTCCCCGCCCTCGACGCTCTCGAAGAGGAAGCCGTGCGGCCCCTGCCGGATCTTGAGGTACGCGGACACCGGCGTCTCGACGTCCGCGCTGACTTCGATCCAGGCGAACAGCCGCCCCGCGGCGCGGAGCGTCTTCATTTCGCGTACACCTTCTTCGGGTCGAACGTGACGGGGTCCACGTCCACCCACCGGCCGCCCTTGCGGCGGCGGTAGAAGCAGCACCGGTGGCCGGTGTGGCACGCGCCCGGGCCGCGCTGCTTCACCGCCAGCAGGACCACGTCGCCGTCGCAGTCGATCCGGATCTCCTTCACCTCCTGGAAGTGGCCGGACTCCTCCCCCTTCTTCCAGAGCTTGTGGCGCGACCGGCTGAAGTAGACCGCCCGGCCCGTCCTGAGGGTCAGGGCCAGGGCCTCCTCGTTCATCCAGGCCATCATCAGGATCCGGCCCTTGAGGCCGTCCTGCGCGATGGCCGGAACGAGCCCGTCCTTGTCGAAGGTGACGTGCTTGCGGATCGCCGCAGGCAGGCGCATCACGCGGCGTCGGGCCGGACGGCTACGCCGTGCGCCCGCAGGTACCGGCGGGCCTGCGCGATCGTGTAGGTCCCGAAGTGGAAAATGGACGCAGCCAGCGCGGCGTCGGCCCGGCCCCGCTTGAGGACCGCGGCCATGTCGGCCAGCGAGCCGGCGCCGCCGGAGGCGATCACCGGGACGGAGACGGCCCGCGACACGGCACGCGTCAGCTCCAGGTCGTAGCCCGCCTTGGTGCCGTCGGCGTCCATGCTGGTCAGCAGGATTTCGCCCGCCCCCAGCGCAACGCCTTTCCGGGCCCAGGCCACGGCGTCCAGCCGTGTGGCCTTCCGGCCGCCGTGCGTAAAGACGGTCCACGTTCCGGGTGCGGTCCGCCGGGCATCGATCGCGAGCACGATGCACTGGCTCCCGAACCGCCGGGCGGCCTCCCGGATGAGCGCGGGACGCCTGACCGCCGCGGTATTCACGGAGACCTTGTCCGCGCCGGACGCCAGGAGGAGCCGCACGTCCTCGACGGTGCTGATCCCGCCGCCCACGGTCAGGGGCATGTAGATGCTCTCGGCGGTGCGGCGGACCACGTCCAGCATGGTCTTGCGCCGCTCGTGGGAGGCGGTGATGTCGAGGAACACCAGCTCGTCGGCGCCGGCGGCGTCATACCGGCGCGCCGCCTCCACGGGGTCCCCCGCGTCGCGCAGCTTCACGAACCGGACGCCCTTTACGACGCGCCCGTCCTTGACGTCAAGGCATGGAATGATCCGCTTGGCCAGCATGGGTTTGGAAGGGGATATTGTAGCGGAAAAAGCCGCGGGCCTCCGCGGCGTTCAGTGAATCCAGGTCTCGCCAAACCACTCCCGGTACTGCGCCTTCAGCGGCGTATCCTGCTCGGTGGGGATGTACCACCCCAGGTGGGAGCTGCGCGCCCCCAGCAATTGCCGCCCGATCGGCGATGCGGATGCCAGCAGCTCCGGCGGGAGCGTCTCGTAGTCGATCGGCTTGAGCCACCGGTAGGAATAGCCGTAGTAGAGGACGATCCGGGTCTGCTGCGACCGGTTCGGCGCCCCGCCGTGATAGAGCGGATTCTGGAAGAGCACGGCATCGCCAGCCCGGACCTTCAATTGGATGGCCCCCTCCGGCTCCGTCGCGCCATCACGATACGTCAGTCCGTTCGCGAACCGGTGGCTGCCCGGGACGACCATGAGCTGGCCCATGTCCGGCTCCAGCAGGTCCGTCAGGAAGTACCCGATCTTGAGCGAGAACATCGCGCGCACGCCATCGACTGTCGGCCCCGGCGACCCCCCGTCCTGGTGCCACCCAATATTGGTCTTTACATTCTTGGCTTGGTCCCCGCCAGTTACCCCCGCTCCGGCGCGGCTCAGCCGCGCCTCCGCGCTCGCCTCACTGACGCTCGGCGAGGGCGGCACCATGATGAGGTGCGAGGTGTTCAACTGGAGGCTGTAGTGCTTGAGGCACCGCACGGCGAGGGGGAACGTGGCCGGCCACTCCAGGAGCGTCATAAAGGCGGGATCCTCGGTCACGATCGGCCGCACATCCAGCCCGAAGACCTCGCGCTTGTGTTCGCTCTTCGCCAGCCGGTCCTTGTGCCGGTCCACGACGTCCAGCAGCTCCCGGACCTTGGCGGGCGGGAGCGCCCCCGGGACGATGCAGTAGCCGTCCCGGTCGAATGCCTCGACCAGCTTCGGGTCCACGATCATGCCTTCCCTCCTGCCAACCGGATGGCCTCTGCGAGGTCCAAAGTGCCTTCGTACACCGCCTTGCCCGTAATGACACCCCGCAGGACGTTCGCATCGAACGCCTTGAGCCGGCGGATGTCCTCCACGTCCCGGACGCCGCCCGCGAAGTGGAGGAAGACCCCCAGCTCCCGGCAGGCCTCGGTGGCCGCGGTGAGCCGGCCGGTGTCGGCCCCCTCCAGCGTCCCGTCCCGCTCGGTATCGGTGTACACCACGCCCCGCACGCCCTTCCCATGCAGCATCGCAATGGCGTCCCGCAACGTCACGTCCAGCGTCGCGTGCCAGCCCCGCACCGCCACCTTCCCCCCGCGGATGTCCACCGCCACGAGCAGCCGGTCCGGCCACCGCTTCACCGCCTCGGCCAGGAAGGCGTCGTCGGTGAACGCGGCGGTGCCGACCATCACCCGGTCCACGCCCGCGGCGAGCGCGGCCTCGATGTTCGCGACCGTCCGGACGCCCCCGCCGTACTCCACGTGCAGGCCGGTGGCCGCCTTGATCTGCCGCACGACCTCCAGGTTGACCTGGGCGCCGGTCCGCGCGCCGTCGAGGTCCACGACGTGCAGGTGGGTGGCGCCGTCCCCCTTGAACTCCCGGGCCACGTCCACGGGATTGATCGAGTACTCCGTCTTGCGGTCATAGTGCCCGCGGGTGAGGCGGACGCACTTGCCGCCGATCAGGTCGATCGCCGGCAGGATCAGCACCGTTCCCGCACCATCGCGAGCCAGTTGCGGAGGATCTGCAGCCCCGGCTTCTGGCTCTTTTCGGGGTGGAACTGCACGCCGGCCACCGCGCCGCGCTCGACGGCGGCGGCGAACGCCCCGCCATAGTCGCAGGTCGCCGCCACGTCCGCGCGGTGCGCGGGCCGCGGAAAGTACGAGTGGATGAAGTAGACGTGCGGCCGCGCGCCCAGCCCGCGCATCAGCCGGCTGCCCGGCCGGGGCGTGAGCTCGTTCCACCCCATGTGCGGCACCCGCACGGTGCGGGGGAACCGGACGATCCGCCCGGCGAACGCCCCGATGCCCCGGTGGCGCCCGAACTCCTCGCTGGTGTCGAAGAGCACCTGAAGCCCGAGGCAGATGCCGAGGAACGGCCGGCCGGCCTTGAGCCAGCCCGTGATCGGGGCGAGCAGCTTCAACTTCCGCAGCCGCCGCATCGCCTCGGCGAACGCCCCGTCGCCGGGGATCACCAGCCCGTCGGCGCGGCGCAGGGCCGCGGGCGACGAGGAGACCTCGACCTTGCCGCCGAGCGCCTCGAGCGCCTTGGCGATGGAACGCAGGTTGCCCATCCCATAATCAATAACCAGGATCCTGGGGGCGGCGGCCATTAGAGCAATCCCTTGGTCGAGGGGACTCCCTTGATGCGGCCCTTGCGTTCCACCGCCATGCCCAGCGCCTGGCCGAAGGACTTGAACGCGGCCTCGACGAGGTGGTGGTCGTTGCGCGCGCGTACGCGCGGGTGGACGTGGATGGACGCCTTGAGGGTGCGGGCCACCCCCCAGAAGAAGTCCTCGACGAGCTGCGCGTTGAAGTCCTTGATGCGCTTCTCGGTGGTCACGACCGTGCAGGCGCAGTACGCCCGGCCGGAGATGTCGATGGCCACCTCCACCAGCGCCTCGTCCATCGGGACGAGCGCGTACCCGTACCGGCGGATCCCCCTGCGGTCCCCCAGCGCCTTGTCCACCGCCTGGCCGAGGCAGATGCCGACGTCCTCGACGAGGTGGTGTTCGTCCACCTTGAGGTCGCCGCGCCCCCGCACCGTGAGGTCGAACCCGCCGTGGGCCGAGAAGAGCGTCAGCATGTGGTCGAAGAACGGGATCCCGGTCCGGATGGCCCCCCGCCCCTCCCCGTCCAGCCCCAGCGAGAGGGCGATGGCGGTTTCCTTCGTCGTCCGCTTGATCGTCGCGTTGCGCGGTCGTTCAGCCACGGTTCATCTCCATGCTGCGGGCGTGTCCCTCGAGGCCTTCCAACCGGGCCAGCCGCGCCAGGCCGGGCGCCAGCCGCCGCAGCCCCCGCGGGTCCAGCCGGGTGACGTTCATGGTCTTCACGAAATCCCTGACCCCCAGCCCTGAAGCATAGCGCGCCGTCCCCGCGGTGGGGAGGACGTGGTTGGGCCCGACACCGTAATCGGCCGCCGCGACCGGGGACGCCCGGCCCACCAGCACGGTGCCGGCGTGCCGGACGCCCGCGGCCAGCCCGTCGGCCCCCCGGCCCATGATCTCCAGGTGCTCGGGCGCGAGGCGGTTGGCCCAGGCCAGCCCCTCGCGCATCGAGCGGACCAGGA
>CAYNUZ010000192.1:0-4967 GCA_964400385.1 uncultured bacterium
CGCGACGAGCATCCGCTGCACCGCCAGCTCCAGCGGCCAGCGGACCGGCGCCGGCCGCCCGCCGCGCCGCCCCGCCCGCCACTCCTGGTAGACCGAGGCGTTGAGCGACCCCGCGGCCCCGCCGAGCAGGACCACGACGTCGCCCTCCCGGGAGAACCACTGTGCCACCGGCTTCCAGCCCTCCAGCACCCCGAGCATCCCGATCATCGGCGTCGGCAGGATGCCGCGCGCCTCATGCTCGTTGTAGAAGCTCACGTTGCCGGACACGACCGGCGTCCCGAGTTGGCGCGCCCCCGCCGCGATCCCCCGGACCACCTCGGCAAACTGCCAGAGGTTCCCCGGCCGGTCGGGATTCGGGAAGTTCAGCCCGTTGGTGAACGCGATCGGCCGCCCCCCCGCGCAGGCCACGTTGCGGGCGGACTCGGCGATGGCGAGCTGGCCGCCCAGGAAGGCGTCGGCGGCCACGAGCCGCGACGGCCCGTCCACCGAGAACGCGATGAGGTTCTCCGACCCCTTGAGCCGCAGCACCGCCGCGTCGGAACCGGGCAGCAGCAGGGCGTTGGTGCGCACCATGTGGTCGTACCGGCGCCAGACCCGGCGCTTGGACCCCAGCGAGGGGGTCGCGAGGAGCTGCAGGAGCGCGTCCCCGGGGTCGCGCAACGGCTTCACCTTCGGCGCCGGCGGGGTCGCCAGCCGGGACGGGCGCGGCAGCGGCAGCATCGGCACGTCGTCGGTGAGTGCCGTGGACGGGACGTCCACGATCAGCTTCCCGTGGCGCCACAGCCGCACCCGGTTGCCCTTCCGCACCTTCCCGATCACGGCCAGCGGGATGCCGTACTTCCCCACCACCGCCCGGACCGCCTTCCACTTGCGCGGCTCGACCACCATCAGCATCCGCTCCTGCGATTCGGAGAGCATCATCTCGTAGGAGGACATCCCGGTCGCCCGCAGCGGGACCTGGTCGAGGTCCACGTCCATCCCCGAGGCGCCCTTGGACGACATCTCGCACGTCGAGCAGGTCAGCCCGGCGGCCCCCATGTCCTGCATCCCGACGAGCAGCTTCATCCGGCACAGGTCGATGGACGCCTCCATCAGGAGCTTGCCGAGGAAGGGATCGGCCACCTGGACCGCGCTGATGCCGCCCGCATGGTCCCGCTGCTTCTTGGCCGCCCCGCCGAACCCCTGCGAAGCCAGCAGGGACGCCCCGTGGATGCCGTCCCGGCCCGTGGCCGCGCCCATGTAGACCACCAGGTTGCCCTCGCCCTTCGCGTGCGACTTGGTGAGGTCGCGCGGATCGATCACCCCCACGGCCATCGCGTTGACGAGGCAGTTCTCCGCGAACGTCGGATCGAAATCCAGCTCCCCGCCCACCGTGGGGATGCCGATGCAGTTGCCGTAGCCCCCGATCCCGGACACCACCCCCGCGAAAATCCGCTTCGTCCGCGCGTTCGTCAGCGGCCCGAACCGGAGCGAGTCCATCAGCGCCACCGGCCGCGCGCCCATCGTGAAGATGTCCCGCAGGATCCCCCCCACGCCGGTGGCGGCCCCCTGGTACGGCTCCACCATGGACGGGTGGTTGTGGCTCTCGATCTTGAGGAGCACCGCCAGGTGCTTGTCCACCCTGACCCCGCCGGCGTTTTCGCCGGGCCCCTGCACCACCGCCGGCCCCTTCGTCGGGTACTGCCGGATGATCCGCCGGGAGTGCTTGTACGAGCAGTGCTCGGACCACATCACCGAGAACATGCCCAGCTCGGTGTAGGTGGGCGTCCGTCCGACCCGCTGGACGATCACCCGGTACTCGGAGGCCGTCAGCCCAAGCGCCTTGGCCAGCGCCTCGTTGACCACCGGTTCGCCAGGTTGATTCACGGGATGCGTCATGGAACCGGGATTATACTGGCTGCCCGATTCATCCGGAAATGCCGGTGGCGCGCCGCGCGGCTCAGAACTTGATGTACAGCGAGAACGCGTTGGTCGGGACGTACTGGGAGAGGAGCGCGAACGGGAGGAAGGCGTAGTCGAGGTGGTACTCCGCCTCGGGGCCCAGGAGTGTGGACCGGAACTGCCAGCCGGCACCCAGGCCGAAGTTCGCTCCGGTGAACCGGCCGTACCCGCCACCGACGCGGAGCGACACGCGGCCGGCCTGCACCCATTCCGCGCCCGCCGCCACGCGCAGGTTCTGCTCCACATTGAACGACCCGTCCGCGGCCAGCGTCAGGCTGTTCGGGTACCACGCGCGGCCCCAGGAGACGCCGCCATTGACCGTCAATGGCAGCGCCTCGCCGGTGGACTCGTGCTTGATCGGGTTGCCCACGTTATCCACGCTGATCCCGTACCGGAGCGGGTTGGCCCCGCTGGTGGCGGTGACGGCGCCCATGTCCAGCGCCACCGAGGTGGCCCGCGAATCGCCGAGCGTCGAGTTGAACAGCTTGATGTTCAGCCCTGCGGCGCCCCGGCCCTTGCCGACCGGCCGGCCGAACGTCATCATCAGCATCCCGTCGTTCACGGCCACCGGCGCCTCGCCCGGCACGTCGTTGTCCACGTCGGGCAGCGTCCGGAAGAGCACCGAACCCGCCCAGAACCCGAGCCCGCCGACGGGGATCGCATAGCTCGCGTACTCGGTGCGCATCTCGGCGACCCCCGGCCAGTGGGTCAGCATCAGCGCCCGGCCGCCGATCGGGACGAGGAGCGCGGGATTCGTGAGGAGCCCCGCGAGGTCGCCGGTGAGCGCCGTGCCCGCCCCACCCATCGCCTGGGTGCGCGGCCCGACCTCGGCCTTGAGCAGGTTGGCGCCGGTGGTGCCCACCGTGGAGGCGAGGACGGGGTGCGCGGTGAGGCCCGCCAGGAGGAGCAGCAGGAATGCCAACCTCCCCCCCTCACCCTCAGGGCTTCCCTCTCCCCCCCGCAGACGGGGGGAGAGGGAAATGAATGAAGTGGATAAGCTCATCGCACTACCACCACGGTGCGGAAGTCCCGCGCCTTGTTGATCTCCAGCACGATCAGGTAGGCGCCGGAGCCGACCAGCTCTCCGCGCTCGTTCGTGCCGTCCCAGACGAGCGGGGGAATCCCCTGGTCCCGCGAGTTGAACGGCGCGTCCGGCGAGAAATTGCCCGCGTGGACCTGGTCCCACAGCAGCCGGACGCGCTCCCCCGTCGTGGTGAAGATCGAGACCCGCGTCCGGCCCGGCTCGGTGATCTGGAAGACGATGTTCAGCACCTCGTTGCGCGCCGGGTGGAACTGGTTGTGGTTGAGGAAGAGCCGGTTGACCGGGATCGCCACGAAGATCAGGACCGACCGGTAGGCGATCCCGTCCGTGCCGGCGGCCACGCCAGGGCTCGCGTCCACCGGCCGGATGATGTAGACGTACTGCTTCCCGTACCCCGGCACGACGTCCACGAAAGAGAGCTGGGTCACCGGGATCAGGGCGCTGACCAGGTGGGCGGTGGCCCCCCCGTCGTCGCTGCGGTACACGCGGTACCCCAGGAGCGGGTAGTCGCCGGGAGCCGCCGGATCCCAGGTGACCCGCACGGCCCGCGGCCCGCTGGCGTCGGTGCGCGCGCCCGGCTCCCCCTGCCCGTGGGCCGGCCGGTACGGCGTGGACCAGGCGTACGACGGGCACCGGTCGGGGCAGCACGGGACCACGAGGTAGTAGTACGGCTGGAGGTTGGTCAGCGGCTGGTCAATGTAGTCCCCCGCGTTCTGCACCTGGAAGGACTCCGTCGCGGGCCACGGGCCGTCGGGTTTCGGGGCCCGGAAGACCCGGTAGATCGAGACCTGCGTCTCGCCGGGGAACGGCTGGCTCGTCCAGTGAAGCTTCACATACCCGTCCCCGGCGTCCGCAAAAACCGTCCCGAACGCCGTGACCGACCCCACGTACCCGGTCGGCGTCGCCACCACGGGCGCCGAGAACGCGGTGACGCACCCGGTCAGCCCCTGGACGAGGTAGGTGTAGGTCTGCGCGTTCGTCAGCCCCACGTCGAGGAACATCCGGGTGTCGGTGGAGGTGAACGGGGCCGCGGCGTCGGTGTACGAGGTGCCGGCGAAGACGTAGCTCGCGCCCCCGTCCTCGCTGCGCCAGAGGTGGTACCGGGTCACGAACTCGATCCCCTCGTTCCCGGACTCCCAGCAGACCACCGCCCACTTGTCGCCGCGGTGGGTGGACGGGTTGGCCGGGGGGCTGATCGTCCCCGGATCGTAGAAGTATCCCGTGTCGGGCGGCGCCTGCTCAACAGCGGAGCACGACGACAGCGCCCGGGCCCAGCCGGTATTGGACACCGTGAGCGGCACGCAGACCGCGCTGAAGGTCCCGGTGACGGAGAACTGGAGGCTGGCCCCCGGCGCCACGTCTCCCCCGGTCCAGGTGTACACCTGCGTCCCGGCCGGGCCCGGCGTCACCGCGACGGCGAATCCCGGCGGGGTTGCGGCCGGCCCGGCACCGGAGAACGCCGCGGCCAGCGTGTCGAGCACCACGAGGTTCTCCAGCGTCACCTGGCCGGTGTTGTTCACGTAGAGGTCGTACCGCACCACCGTGCCCGGCCCGGGGCTCGCGGGGGTCTGCACCAGCGCCGTCGAGATCCCCAGGGCCAGGGCAAACGAGGCCGTCGCGGACTGCTCGTCCGGCGCCCCGCCGTCGGTCCCCCACGCATAGGCGGTCGAGGTGGCCGTCACCGGCGGGCAGACCCGGTCCACCATCCCGGTGATGGTGAACGTGTAGGCGTCCCCGGTGGCCATCGTGAGGCCCCCCAGGGTCCAGCACACCAGGGTGCCGGAGGGCGGCGCGCCGGTGAGGACCGCACCCGCCAGCCCGGACGGCCCGTAGGCGGTGACGCCGACCAGGAAGGGCGGGAGCGTGTCGGCGACCACGAGGTCCGTGACCGCGGGGCCGAGGTTCGTGACCACGATCCGGTACTCGACCGGCGTCCCCGCGACGACGCCCGCGGACGGGGTCTGCGCCTGGGCCACCGCGAGGC
>CAYNUZ010000193.1:0-4959 GCA_964400385.1 uncultured bacterium
CTGCCGTCGTCCACAATCGGCCCCGGCAACGTCTCGGCCGGGCAGTGGTTCCAGGTGATCGAGACGTTGACCAACACGGGCGTGAGCGCCGTGGACCTCGACCCGCCGACGGCCACGCCGGACGCGACGGGCCGCATCGCCCTCGTCGGCGGTCCGGTCCCCGCGGGCGCCGTGACTCTGGCCCCCGGCGGCGCCGCGGCGTACGCCTGGACCTTTTCCGCGTCCGGTTCGGGCGGCGCCGCGGCCGACTTCCTCCTCACCGGCACGGCCTGCGGGATGGAGCAGGTGATCTGCGCGGGTTCGCGGCCGTTCTTCGTCCAGTCGCCCGCGGTGCTGGCGGGGACGCTGACGGTCTCGCCTCCCTTCCGGGAGGTCGGCCAGCCCCTCTCGGTCACGCTCGGCATCTCGGACGCCGGGGAGGCGACCGCGTCGTCCGTGGTCGCCCTGGCCGTTCCCCTCACGGCGGGGAGCGGGGGCGTGGCGTACCTGACCGGGCCGGCCGGGCCCCCGATGCCGGTCACGCTGGCCGGCGGCGCGGCGGCGACGCTCGTCTGGACCTTCAGCGCCACCTCGCCCGGCCCGGTGGCATTCGCCCAGACCGTCACCGGGGCGGACGGGAACAGCGGGGTTCCTCTCTTCCTGGCCCTCGGCGCCGGACCCGGCGTCACGGTCTACACGGCCGGGAGCCTCGGGCTGGCGGTGGAGTCCTTCGCCGCGGCCCCGCCCCGGATCGGCCCGGGCGGGCAGGTGATCCTCACCATGGTCGTGCGGAACACGGGCACGGTCCCGCTGCCCGCGGTGGTTCCCGATCCGCCCGTCCCCGGGGGATCCGGCGCCGCGTTCCAGACCGCGGGCCCGCCGGCGCAGGACCTCGCGCCCGGAGCGGCGGGCACGTACACCTGGTCGTGGCGCGCCACCCGCTCCGGCACCCTCACCTTCACCGCCGGCGCCTCGGCCGCGGCGGGGAGCGTCTCCGCCCCGGCAGCCGTGACTGCGCCGGTCACCGTGCGGCAGGACACCGGGGGCGCGGTGGTGGCCTTCCCGAATCCCTGGCGCCGGGGCGGACCGCCCGCCGTCTTCCGCGGGCTGGCGCCGGGCGAGACCCTCCGGCTGTTCACGCTGTCCGGGGAGCTCATCTGGGAAGGGACCGGGAATGCCGACGGCGACACCATGTGGGACGGCCGGAACGCGGCGGGCACCCGGGTGGGCGCCGGCCTCTACGTGTGGGCCACCACCGGCCGGGGACGCACCGCGCGCGGCCGCTTCGCCGTCGAGTAGACGGCCGGCCCGCCGGCGGCCAGCAGGAGTCCGGCCAGCGTGTAGAGCATCATCGCCCGCTGCCCGTCGGCGACGATGAAGTCCACCTGCGCGTTGACGAACGCGGCGAGCAGCAGCGGCTGGATCCCCGCCGCCAGGCCCGCGCGGCCCGCCAGCCCGGCCCGCCGCCAGAGGGCGGCAAACCACCACACCAGCAGCCCCAGCCCCGGCACCCCGTGCAGGATCGCGGTCTGGAGCACCGAGTTGTGGACGTGGCCCGGCACCGTCTCGATCGCGCCCGGGTCCCGGTACCGGGTCGAATACCAGACGATGAAGTTGCGCCGGCTGGCGAACCCCAGGAGCGGCCGGTCGCGGATCATCGCCATCCCGCTGGTCCACATGTGGATCCGCTCCTGCGAGGTGAAGGATTCATGCCAGCAGACCACGGTGCGCAGCCGCTCCACGGCCCGGCTGTGGGGGAAGACGGCCATGAGGGCGATGCCCGCGAAGAGTCCCAGGCCGAGGAGCGCCGGACGGAGCCGGGCGGCCAGCAGCGCGGCGGCCGCGGCCGCGCCCAGCAGGGCGCCGCGGTTGAGCGAGAGCAGAAGGACGGCCGCGAACAGGGCCGCCAGCCCGCCGGCGAGCCCCCCGCCGCTCCCCAGGGCCTGCGCGCCGCACGCCACCGCGGCCAGCATCATGTTGGTGCCGAGGTTGGGCCCGCCGCCGGAGACGGCGATGGCCCGGCCGATCTCCGGGTTGAAGTAGGCGCGCAGGAAGAAGGGAAGCAGGGCCAGCGTCGCCGCCGCCAGCGCGAGCAGCGCCCGGCGCACCGCGACGGCGTCCAGCCCCTGGGCAAAGGCCAGCGGCAAGAGCAGGACCAGCGACCACTTGCCGAAGACATCCTTGAGGTCCCCGGCGTACGGCCGGGTGAGGAGCGTGGCCAGCAGCACCCACGCGAAGAACGCCACCGCGGGCGTCCGGGTC
The DNA here is from genome assembly GCA_964400385.1 of uncultured bacterium. Classification (GTDB taxonomy): domain Bacteria; phylum Oederibacteriota; class CAKKQC01; order CAKKQC01; family CAKKQC01; genus CAYNUZ01. The sequence goes on from CAYNUZ010000193.1 coordinate 2,242, forward strand.
CCGCCCGGCCACCGCCATCTCCGGCCGGAGGCCAGCCACGCGGCGGCCAGCCCGGCGGCGAGGACCTGGCCCAGGGTGATCGAGACCATGATGGCGGCGGGGAGGAGGATCCACCCGGTCCGGACCAGCCGTTCCCGGAGCGGGGGAGGGAGCACGCGCGGCGGCACTTCCCCAATCGTAACAAAGCCCTTCGACCGGGGACATCTGACGGGCAGCCGTGACCGCTCGGGGCGCGAACCGGAAGCGGACGCGGTACACTATTCCATCCGGCGGCACTTGCCTGACACGGCATCCGTCGAAAAAGATCGATCCATGGCGGCGCAGGCCGAAGCGGGCCGGCGCCGACGCAGAAAATCTTGTATGGCGGCGTAGCTCAGTTGGTAGAGCAATCGGTTCATACCCGGTGTGTCGGGGGTTCGAATCCCTCCGCCGCTAGCCATCATTCCGTCGCAGGGGGGCCCATGCGATCTCGCGTCCTGGCGGTGCTCATCCTCCCCGCCCTGTGGGCGGTGGGAGCCCGCGGTGCCTCGCCGCTCGCGACGATCTGGAACGCGTACGACAATCCCGCCGACCTCCTGGCCGCCTTCGGGTCCGCCATCCGGCCGGGCGACCTGGTCCTGGCGATCGAGGGGAACGGCGGCGCACCCGCCGATGCCGGCCGGGCGCTGACCAGCCTCAAGGTGCTCGCCGACGGCCTCAAGGGCCGGGGCGTACGGCTCGGCCTGTACACGTCGGACCTCCGGAACGTCGCCGTGCTCGCGGAGGCGGTCAAGGGTTCGCCGTTGTGCGACACCCTCGTGTACGGGTACGAGCCCGGCTACGGCCGCGAATTTCCCCGGGATGAGCGGGACGGGTGGGTCTTCGACGCGGCGGTCGCGAGCGTGAAGCGGGCCACGCGCCGGGCGCATGCGGCGGGGAAGAAGCTCATGGTGGCGGTGACGGGCCGGGCCCTGCTGGAAAAGAACCTCGCGCGGTACGGCTGGGACTACGGCCGGCTGCTCCAGGAGTCCGGCGCCGACGCGATGCTGGTCCAGACCCAGACCTGGGTGCGGCATGGCGAGCTGGCCGAGGCGCTGGACGTGCTCGACCGCCATCTCGACGCCCGCAAGGTTCCCCACGAGCAGGTGGCGCTCCAGGTCACGATCGAGCCGGACCGCGTCGCGAACGAGAACGGGGTGGCCGCGGAGGCGGGGTACACGGCCGTGCTGGAAGCCCTCCTGCGCGGCTACCGCGCCATGTCGTTCTGGCACGCGTACCGGGACCTGCCTGCGGCGCGGGAGTACCTGGCGCGGATCGGCCGGGCAGGCGCCCGGGCCGTCCCGACGTTCGAGAGCCTCGGCCTCTACTGGACACCGGCCGGCGGGGGGCCGGGAGCGGAGTGCGCGGTGCGCTACCGGCCCGCCGGCGGGGACGCCAAGTGGCGCGAAGGGTATCCGCTCTGGTTCGACGCGCGGAACGGGGAGTACCGCGGCAGCCTGGTGGGGCTCACGCCCGCGACCCGGTATGACGTTGAGCTGCGGCTGGCCGGCGCGACGGAGTCCGCGACGCTGGCGGTCTCCACGTGGAGTGAGGACATCCCGGTCGCCGCGACGCGTTGGGTGGATGCGGGCCTGACCCCGGCCATGCTCACGGTCTCCGTGTCCGGTGGGCCCGGCGCGTATGTCCTCTACGCGGCGCCGCCCGGCGGGTCGGCGACGATTGACGTGGCGGGGGCGAGTGACGCCTGCGTCAGGGTCGCCGCCTCGTACGTTATCCTGCGCGGCCTCTGCCTCGCCGGTGGCCGGCACCACGGCATCGAGCTGGCCGAGGGCGTCCACGACGTCGTGATCGAGGGGTGTGACATCCGCGGCTGGGGCGCGGTGGCGCCCGACGGCTTCGCCGTGGACGAACAGGGCGGCATCTTCAGCCGGTGGCCGGACCTCACCCGGGTCGTCGTCCAGCGCAACCGGATCCACGATCCCCGCGGGAACTCCAACGACTGGCTCCAGAAGCGCGAACTGACCGGCGAGACGTACCACCCGAACGGGCCGCAGGCCGTCATCTTCCAGGACCCGCTGGGGAACAACGTCATCCGTTGGAACGAGGTCTGGGCCGACGAGGCGCACCGGTTCAATGACGGGATCGGGGGAGCGGAGAACTTTTCCTCCCGGGGCTTTCCGGGTGCGGATTCGGACGTCTACGGCAACGCCGTCGCGAATGTCACCGACGACGCGCTGGAGATCGAGGGCGGGGGACGCAATATCCGGGTGTGGGGCAACTACATGGACCAGACGCTGGGGGGCGTAGCCAGCGCCGCGTGCAGCCTGGGGCCGCTCTACATCTTCCGCAACGTCATGAACCGCAGCCGGGAGTCGTCCACGCGGGACTCCGACACTGACGCCCGGGGGCCGTTCGGCAAGCTGGGCGACGAGGGGCGGTACGCGCATGGGGCGCGGTACTTCTTCCACAACACGATGCTCCAGCCGCCCGCGCCGCCCGGGAAGCAGCGGACGCTGGGCGGATATGCGGGCCCGCATCCCTGCGGGGACGATGAGCCGATGTCCAATACGGTGTCGCTCAACAACATCTGGCACACGGTCCGCGATGACGCGTACATGGTCGAGGACGGCCACCGCGATCCCACCAACCGGCTGGACTATGACCTGTACAACGGCCGGCTGAAGCTGTATCCCGGCGCGGAGCCGCACGGCATCCACGGCACGCGCGGCCTCGACGCCG
>CAYNUZ010000194.1:0-4898 GCA_964400385.1 uncultured bacterium
ATCGGGATCCCGGCGGGCGACACACTCGCCTACCCGGTCCACGTGGCCCGGCGCAAGGAGCTCACGGTCCTCAACGTGCGCCGGTCGAACGGCGAGCTGGGCCAGGCGGTCCGGCTGCTCGCCGCCGGCCGGCTGGACCTCACGCCCATGCTCACGCACGCCGGCTCCCTGCGCGACACGGGAAGGTTTTTTGAGCTGGTGCGGCGGCGCGCGGGCGGGGTCATCAAGGCCGTCGTCGCCCCCTAGCGCACCGTATTATGGAACGGACGTGGTGAGGGGGAAGCGGACCTGGCCGAGGCGAGCAGCCGGACTCTGTCCGCTTTGGCTCCTCCTCGCGGCCACCGCCCCGGCGGCCCCGCCGGTCATGAACTGGACGGTTACGTACAGCCGGACGTTCAACGGGGACGACCTGTACGTCGGCGGGTTCACCGACACGACCACCGGCGTCACGGCGGTGCTGTACCGCTCCAACATCATCGAGTACCACGTCCGGAAATTCGCCCCGACCGGGGTGGCGCTCGGTGAGATCATCCTGCCCACGACCACGGTGGCGTACACGGCCTTCACCATGGATCCCGCCGGGGACTTCGCCGCTGCGGGCATCGTGGCGGGCGGGAGCGGGCAGGACATGGCGGTGGACGTGTTCGATGCCGCGGGCGTCCCGCTCTGGTCGAACACCTATGACTCCGGGTTCGACGACACGACCAACGCGGTGGCGATGGACACGGCCGGGAACGTCTTCGTGGCGGGAACCTTCCAGAACCTGGTGGCGGGGAACACGGACGCGGAGCTGGCGGTCTTCGACAACACCGGGTCGTTCCAGTGGGCGGACAGTTTCGACAACGGCGGGGGCGACGACGGGCTCGCGGTCGCGGTGGACGCGGCGGGGAACAGCCTGTTCGCCGGCCAGACGCTCGAGCCGTCCGGCCCCACCGACGTCGCCTTCCTGCGCAAGTTCGATCCGGCCGGTGTGGTCCAGTTCTCCCGGACGTATTCCGGCAGCGCGTGGGGCACCTTCGGGGTCGAGGCGGCCCGCGCGGTCGCCCCGAACCCCTGGGACGGGAACATCTATCTGGCCGCGGACGGGTACTTCAGCATGGACATCTTCCGGCTCGACCCCCTGACTGGCGACGTGCTGACCACCGGGTCCACGACCGCCGGCGCGACGTACCAGATCGTCGGCGGGATGGCGGTGGACGCCGGGGGCAATGTCGTGGTCTCCGCCCTGGGCGGCAACGGGTCCAACTACGACTTCCTCGTCCGGCAGTTCGACGCCACCCTCACCCCCGGCTGGTCGAAGTCGTACAACCAGGGGGTCTTCGACACGTTCAACTTCCTCAACCAGACGACGAAATACGCCGCGGCCTCGGCCGCCATCGGGTTCTCCGGCAGCGTCTTCGTGACCAGCTCGCTGACCCAGAACAACTCCTGCTTCGCGCAGGGGGACTTCCTCGTCCGGTCCACCAGCGCCGCGGGCACGACGACGTGGACGGTGGCCTTCGACGGCCGGTCCGAGCTGGACACCACGGGGGTGGAGGTGGACGCGGCCGGGAACGCGTACGTGGGCGGAACCTCGACGTTCGACGCCATGCTCCTCAAGTTCGCCGGCGGCACCGGGGCGCTGTCCTGGGCCCGGCTTCCGTCCCTCACGGGCGGGTCGTGCGTCTACGACGTCCAGGGCCTGGCCGCGGTGGGGGCGACGGAATACCTCTCCGTCCAGGCGCAGGAGCTGGTGACCAACCTCCATACCGCCCGGGTGCTGACGTACGACCCGGCGGGCGTCGCGGGGCCCACGTACATCTTCGACCTGATCCCGGAAGCGTTCGACGGGCCCGTGGCCGCGGACGCCGCGGGCAACGTCTTCATGGCCGGGTATTTCACGAGCAGTACGACGATGGAGGACGACCTGTTCGTCGTGAAGTGGGATCCCGACGGGACGGTGGCGTGGACCCTGACGTACAACGGCGCGGGCAACGACGCGCCGGGGGGGATCGCCCTGGATGCCGTGGGGAACATCTACGTGGCCGAGGCCAGTCCGGGCGACGGCGCGGCAGGGGACGCGCACCTGGTCCTCAAGCTCGATGCCGCGGGCGGGGTGATCTGGACACGGACGTTCACCGCCAACCCGCTCTTTGCCGAGTCCAGCGCCGGGCTGTCGTTCAACGCGGGGTTCCTGGCGTACGCGGGGTCGGAGACCGACCCGGGCACCGGCGCGGTCACCGGCCAGCTCTGGCGGCTGGATCCCGCGGGCAACATCGTGTGGATGACGCCGCAGGGCGGGTCGCCGGACGACGAGAATATCGGAGTCCGGGCGGACGCGTACGGCCGGGTGTTCGGCACGGGCCGGACCGGCGACCACGCAACGCCGGCCTGGGACCAGGTCACCGGTTCGCTCGATGCGGCGGGGGCGGGCCGGTGGGGCCTGACCTATGATTCCGGCGGGCCGCGCGATGAGGGCCACGCCGTGGCGCTGCGGTCACCCAGCGAGGTCTTCGTCGCGGGCGTCAGCGCCGGGGATGCGCGCCTCACCAAGTACACCGAGCCGCCCGCCGCCGCGCTGGCGGCGCTGCTCGACGTGGTGCCGCTCTCGACCGCGCCCGGCCAGTGGGTCCGGGTCGTGCTGACCGTGACCAACGGCGGGGCGGCGAGCGTGACGGGGCTGGTGCCGGCGCTCCAGATCAACGCGGGGGCGGTCTCGGTGACCCAGATCGGCGGGCCGTCGCCCGTGCCCGCCGGGCCGGTCACGATCCCGGCGGGCGGGGCGCAGTCCTTCACCTGGACGTTCAGCGCCGCGGGGGCGGGGCTCGTCGGGTTCACGGCGACCGGGGCGGGGACCGATGCGGGGTCGGGCGGCGCGATCGCGGCGGCGGCCTCGGCCACGCTCCTCATCGGGCCGAGGGCGGTCCTGATCGCCACGGGCCGGCTGGTCCCGCCCTCCACCAGCGTCTACCTCGGGCAGATGTTCTCGATGGAGCTGACCGTCACCAACACCGGGGGCATCCCGGCGCTGGCCGTCATGCCGTTCCTCTACTCGCTGGGCGGGTCGGGCACGATGGACATCTTCAGCGGGCCGACGCCGGCGGGGCCGCTCGACCTGGGGCCCGGGGGCAGCACGACCTTCGTCTGGAGCTTCACGGTCACCGGGGTCGGGCCGCTCACCACGACGGTGTTCGCCGCGGGCTGGGACGGCGTCTCGGCCACCCTCATGGCGGGTTCGCGCCTCACCACGACCTTCTACCGGGCCGGGAACCTGGACGTGTCCATCCAGATCCAGCCGCCGGTGGCGGTGACCGTGGGCGTGCCGATCACCGTGATCCTGACCGTCTCCAATACCGGGCAGGTGCCGGTCACCGGGGTCATGCCGGACCTCTCGCCCGACAGCATGGCGTCGCTGGTCACGCTGACCGGCGGGCCGGTCCCGGCGGGCCCCGTGAACCTGGCGGGCGGCGCCACCCAGCGGTTCACCTGGACCTACAACACCGTGGGCGCCGGGGACGTCGAGTTCTCGGCCACCGCCACCGGGTTCGACACCGGGCTGGGGGGGCCGCTCCTGAGCGTCACCAGCACGGGCTCCGAGACGATCGTGGCGGCGTCCCAGCTCGGGGCGGCGTGGAAGCTCTCGGCCACCACGGTGCAGCAGGGGCGGACGTTCACAGCGACCTTCTCGGTGACCAACAACGGGGCCACCGACGCCTGGAACGTCACGCCCGCCGCGGCCTCCGCCTCGGTGGTCATTGCCTCGGGCTGGCGGGCGCGCCAGACCAAGGGGCCGACGCCGGTCGTGCGGCTGATCCTCGGCCCGGATGAGACGGTGAACTTCTCCTATACCTTCCGCGCCACCGGGACGGGGTACGTGGACTTCTCGGCCACCGCCACGGGGCAGGACAGCGCGACGCTGGCCGCGCTCATGGTCCCGGCGTTCTCGGCCACCGTCTTCATCACCCCGGGTGCGGTCCTGGGCGCGGCCGCCTCCCTGACACCCGGGACCCTGCGGGTCGGATATCCGTTCACCTTCCGGCTGACCGTGACCAACACGGGGTCGGCGGACGCGGTCGTGGCCATTCCCTCGCTCACGCCCGCCATCGCCGGGCTGGCCCGGCTGGATACGGGTCCGACGCCAGGTCCGGGAGCGACCATCTACGCCGGCGGCAGCGTGACCTACACCTGGAACCTCACCGCGCTGCAGGCCGGGACGCTGGTGCTCACCGGGGCGGTCAGCGCCACGGATTCGGCAAACAGCAATGCCGCCCAGGTCACGGCTTCCGCCGCGGCGTCGGTCGTGATGACGCCCCGGCCGGACGGCGAGATCGCGGTCTACCCGAACCCGGACAGCACCGACCTGCTCCGGGTGTTTCTGAATCTCGACGGCGACGCCGCGCATGTCACGCTGGACGTCTACGACGCCTCGATGCGCCGGGTCTACACCGGCGAGTGGCGGGGCGTGACCGCGGTGGACGGGACGCTCGACATCACGGGGATCAAGGGGTGGGCGCCGGGCATCTACCTCGTGCGGGCGGTGGCGACGATGGGGAACGGCACCACGCGGGCCTTTCCCGTCGTCAAGCTCAAGGTGCGCCGGTGAAACGCTTCACGTTCCTGCTCATGATGGCCGCCCTGGCCACGGCGCCCGCGTGTGCTGTGCCTGCGCACGGCCATGCCGGGCGCGCGGTCCACGGCCGGCAGCCCGCCACCGTCGGTAGCATGGGCGGGGTTTGCACGGGCGAAGGGGCGGGCATGAGCGGGCACTCCAAGTGGGCGACGACCAAGCACAAGAAGGCCGTCATCGACGCCCGCCGGGGCAAGATGTTCGCGAAGCTGATCAAGAACATCGAGGTGGCCGCCCGCGCCGGCGGCGGTGATCCCGACGGCAACCCGACGCTGTACGCCCCGACCCAGAA
>CAYNUZ010000195.1:0-4873 GCA_964400385.1 uncultured bacterium
ACGAGGGCGAGGTCGCAGCCTTAAGGAGCCCGGCCACGGCGGGGCCGGGCGACTGGGCCCGAGCACCCCCCAACCCGGCCGGACTCGCGCCGGTCAATACAGGTTTTGGTTTGTCTTTCCTCCAACGTTCTTGCGCTACAATACCCCCCATTACACGGCTGCCAAGGGCGTGTGAGCGGGAGGAAGGACATATGTTCGGGTTCCTGAAGCGGTCGGCGCCGGACAACGTGCAGGCCCCCCTGCCGCCGCGGCTCGTCACCACCGACGAGGACCATGCCCTGGGCGAGTCCGTGATCCTGAGCCGCCTCGAGGACGCCGTGGGGTGGGGCCGCAAGTACTCCCTGTTCAACTATCCCTTCGTCACCGCGTGCTGCGGGATGGAGTTCATGTCCACCGCGGCCGGCCACAACGACCTGGACCGGTTCGGGGCGGCCTTCCCGCGGTTCACGCCGCGGCAGGCCGACCTGCTGATGGTCGTGGGCACCATCAACCACAAGATCTCCCCCGTGCTGAAGAAGGTGTACGAGCAGATGTGCGAGCCCAAGTGGGTCATCTCGTTCGGTACGTGCGCCTCCACGGGCGGGTTCTACGACAACTACGCGACGGTGCAGGGGATCGACACCATCATCCCGGTGGACGTGTACATCGCGGGCTGCCCGCCGCCGCCCGAGTCCGTGTTCGACGCCATCATGAAGCTCCAGGACCGCATCCAGGTGCAGGGGCTCGACGCCCTGTCCAGCGCCCAGCGGCAGCGCGACCGGGCCCTGGCGTCGGCGAAGGCGGCCTAGGCGCGCATGGGCGAGCCGGGGCTGGAGTCCGCGACGTCCCGGCGCGAGCCGGGGCCGTTGCACGCCGAGCTGAAGGTCCACTTTGGCGCCGCCGTCGGGGCCGGCTGGCAGGACCCGCCGTTCGAGGTGCTGGAGCTGGACCGCGCGGAGGTCCTCAAGGCCGTGAGCTTCCTCAAGGCCAGCCGCGGGTTCGACGCGCTCATGGACCTGACCGCCGTGGACTACCTCCATTACCAGAGCGCGCCCCGGGCGGTGCGGTTCGAGCTGGTCTATTACCTGATGTCCTTCGCGAGCAAGCAGCGCGTCCGGATCAAGGTGGCGGTGCCCGACACCGACCCGGTCGCCCCGTCGCTCACGCCCCTGTACGGCAACGCCAACTGGCTGGAGCGCGAGGTGTGGGACATGTACGGCATCCGGTTCACCGGCCACCCGGACCTCAAGCGCATCCTGATGTACGAGGAGTTCTCGGGCCACGCGCTGCGCAAGGACTATCCGCTCCTGCACCAGCAGCCGCGCGTGCGGCAGGTCTTCCCGGGCGTGCCGCCGTTCGGCGAGCGGCCCGCGAAGCTCGTGGTGGAGCCCGAGTGACCCCCGTCGAGGCGCCGCAGGCTCCGGCGACGGTGAGCCTCGAGAAGGGCGCGCCGACGGCGGCGGGCACGACGCCCGCCTCGATGCGGGTCAACATGGGGCCGTCGCACCCGGCCATGCACGGCACGATCCGCATCGGGCTGGAGCTGGAGGGCGAGGAGGTCCGCAAGGCCGACGTCGAGATCGGGTACCTGCACCGGGCCTTCGAGAAGACCGCCGAGCACCGCACCTGGAACCAGGTCATCCCGTACACCGACCGGCTGAACTACGTCTCGCCGGTCATCAACAACGTGGGGTACGCGCTGACGGTGGAGAAGCTCTTCGGCGTGACCGTGCCGCCCCGGTGCCAGTACATCCGGGTCCTGATGAGCGAGCTGTCCCGGATCTCGGACCACCTGACCTGCAACGGCGCCATGGCCATGGAGGCCGGCTCGATGACCGTCTTCATCTACATGATCAAGGCCCGGGAAATGATCTGGCAGATGATGGAGGAGATCACCGGGGCGCGGCTGACGATCTCCTACACGCGGGTGGGCGGCGTCACCGGGGACCTCACCGAGCGGTTCCTGAACGAGGTCCCCAAGGTCATCAAGGAGACCCGCAAGGCGGTGGACGAATCGTCCCGGCTGCTCAAGAAGAACCGGATCTTCTACGACCGGCTGAAGGGCGTCGGGATCCTGCCGCGGGACACGGCGATCAACTACGGCGTCACCGGGCCGGTGGGCCGCGCGTCGCGGGTGGACTACGACGTGCGGCGCGACCTGCCGTACCTCGTCTACGACAAGCTCTCCTTCAAGGTGCCGCTCGGGGAACAGGGCGACACCTACGACCGGTTCTTCGTGCGCATGGAGGAGATCGAGCAGTCGCTCCGGCTCGTGCAGCAGTGCCTCCGGGACATCCCGGAGGGGCCGATCAGCGTGGATGACCAGCGGATGACCCTGCCGGCCAAGGAGAAGGTCTATCACGACATGGAGTCGCTGATCCACCACTTCAAGCTGCTCATGCCCGGCCACGGGCTGAAGCCCCCGGCCGGCGAGTCGTACGTGGCGGTCGAGGGCGGGAACGGCGAGCTCGGGTTCTACGTGGTCTCCGACCACACCGACCGGCCGTGGCGGGTCCGGGTCCGGCCGCCGTGCTTCTTCCCGATGGCGGCGGTGCACACGATGCTCGAGGGCGGGTACGTGGCGGACATCATCCCGGTCTTCGGGTCGGTCAACATGATCGCGGGAGAGCTGGACCGGTGATCCTTCGACTGGTCCCGTTCGCATCGCCTGTCGTGACCGCTCAGGATCGCGCGCGGGGAGCGGCAGCATGACCTCCGCCGAGGTCCTGGACCGGCTGCTGCCGGAGTTCGAGAAGCGCGCGGCGCCGTACTCGCACAAGCCCAGCGCGCTGCTCGCGCTCCTGCACGCGGTGCAGGACGCGTACACGTGGATCCCGCCCGAGGCCGAGGCGGCCGTCGCCGAGTTCCTCGGCGTGGGCCGCAACGCGGTGCACGAGGCGGTCACGTTCTACACGCTGTACCGGACCCGGCCGATGGGCAAGTACCACATCCAGGTCTGCCGCACGCTCTCCTGCGACCTGTGCGGCGCACGCGACCTGGTGGGGGTGGTGCACAAGAAGCTCGGCATCGGCGAGAAGCAGGTGACCGCGGACGGGCTCTTCTCGCTGGAGACCGTGGAGTGCCTGGGGTGCTGCGAGCTGGCGCCGGCGATCCAGTGCAACCAGGACCCGTTCAAGGGGCCGTTGACCGCCGAACAGATGGGGGCGCTGATTGACGAGCTGACCGCCAAGGAAAAGGCGAACGGCCAGGTCAAAGTGGGAACGGCGTCATGAGCGACCTCCTGCTGACGAAGCACTGGGGCGAGCCGGACAACCACACGCTCGAGGCGTACCGGCGGCAGGGCGGGTACACCAGCCTGCGCAAGGCCATCGGGATGAAGCCCGAGCAGGTGACCGAGGAGGTCAAGGCCTCGCTCCTGCGCGGCCGCGGCGGCGCGCGGTTCTCCACGGGCTTGAAGTGGTCGTTCGTCCCGAAGAATACCGGCAAGCCGGTCTACCTCGTGGTGAACGCGGACGAGGGGGAACCCGGGACGTTCAAGGACCGGCAGATCATGACCGAGTGCCCCCACGCCATGCTGGAAGGCATCGCGATGGCCGCGTACGCCATCGGCGCGAAGGAGTGCTTCATCTACATCCGGGGCGAGTACACGGTCCCGATCGCCCGGGTGAAGGCCGCGCTGGCGGAGGCCGAGGCCGCCGGGTACCTGGGCGACAACGTCCTGGGCAGCGGGTTCGGGTTCAAGACCATCGTGGTCATGGGCGCGGGCGCGTACATCTGCGGCGAGGAGACGGGCCTGCTCTCGTCCATCGAGGGCAAGAAGGGGCACCCCAAGCTCAAGCCCCCCTTCCCCGCGGTCTCCGGCCTGTACAAGTGCCCGACGGTCGTGAACAACGTCGAGACGCTGGCCTACCTCCCGTACATCTTCCAGGTCGGGAGCGCGGCGTTCGCGGCGATGGGCAGCCCCAAGAACGGCGGGGTGGCCCTCTACTGCATCTCGGGCCACGTGAAGAAGCCGGGCGTGATCGAGGTGCCCATGGGCACGACCCTGCGGTCCATGATCTACGACCACTGCGGGGGCATCCGGGGCGACCGGCAGCTCAAGGGCGTAATCCCCGGCGGATCGTCGTCGGCGGTCCTCACGCCCGACCAGATCGACGTCAAGATGGACGCCGAATCGCTGCAGGGACTGGGGTCCATGCTGGGGTCCGGCGGCGTCATCGTCATGGACGAGACCACGTGCATGGTCCGGGTGGCCCGGAACACCGCCGACTTCTACGCCCACGAATCGTGCGGGCAGTGCACGCCGTGCCGCGAGGGGTGCGACTGGATCGCCAAGCTGATGCGGGACATCGAGGCGGGGAAGGGCAAGCCGGCCGACCTCGACACGATCCTGTCCATCTGCAACAACATGGCGGGCAAGACCATCTGCGTCTTTGCCGACGGCGCCGCGATGCCGCTCTCGGCCTTCGTGAAGAAGTACCGGTCCGAGTTCCTGGAGCACATGGAAGGCCGGTGCTCCGTCGGCCCGCTGCCCGCCGCCGCCGCGGCCCACTGACCCCGCCCCGGGTCCCGGGGACCCGGGACACAGGGCCGCCCGGCGCGCCGCGCCGGGTTCAGCGCCTCAGGTAGAGCCGGAAGGGCGGCAGCCGCCCGACCTCCCGGAAGTTCCTCCCCAGCGCCGCCAATGCCAGCGCCTGCAATTTCCGGATGGTCCCGGGATCGCCCGACCGGTCGTGCCAGGACTGCGGCGCCTCGCACCAGATCGCCGCGGCCGGCCGCGCCGCCAGGGCGCCGTCCAGCCACGCGTGCTGCGCCGCCTCGATCCCGGGGGAGTTCGCCGCGAGGTGGTACATGAGCGGGTACCGGCCGGCCATCGGGCGGCCGGCCAGCCAGGCGATCTCGGGCTCGGACCCGGCGATCAGCACGCGTGCGC
>CAYNUZ010000196.1:0-4771 GCA_964400385.1 uncultured bacterium
CCAGATGATCTTCCCGCTCTGGGCGCTGGAGCGGCTGGGGGCGGACGCCCGCGCCACCTCCTACCTGCTGGCGTACGTCGGCGTCCTGATCGTGCTGGTGCAGGGCGTCGCGATCGGCCGGCTGACGGCCCGGTTTGCCGAGCGGCGGCTGCTGGCCGCGGCCGTCGGCCTGATGATCCTCGCGCAGCTCGCCTGGGCCTGGGCCCCGTCGTACCGGGCGGTCCTGGCGGTGCTGCCGTTCATCGCCCTGGCGGGCGGGACGTTCACGACGGTCAACATCAGCGTCCTGTCCAAGTCGGTCCACCCCGACGAGGTGGGGGGGACGATGGGGATGTCGAGCGCCGTGGACAGCCTCACCCGGGTGCTGGCGCCGCCGCTGGGGGGCGCCATCCTGCAGCACGGCGGCACCGCGGCGCCGGGCCTCTGCGGGGCGGGGCTGCTGGCCCTCTGCCTCCCGTACGTCTGGGCGCGGATCGCCCCGGCCGTCCCGCGCCGGGCGGGTTGAAACGGCGGCCCGTTTTCGGGTATTGAAGAGGAATCCCATGGAAGAGATCGAGGTCCCCACCGAGCACCTGCACGAGGAGCTGCACCACCACGCCGAGCACGGCGGGAACTCCTGGAACATGGGCGTGGCGCTCAGCTCCGCGCTGCTGGCCGCGCTGGCCGCGGTGGCGGCCCTCCTCGCCGGCCACCACGCCAACGAGGCCATGATCGAGCAGCTCAAGGCGTCCGACCAGTGGGCGTACTACCAGGCCAAGGGCATCAAGTCCGCGGTCCTGGCCACCAAGATCGACCTCGTGAAGGCGCTGGGCCGGCACGCGGCGAAGGCGGACGAGGAGAAACTCGCGGACTACAAGAAGGAGCAGGCGGAGATCACGGAGAAGGCCACGGAGCTGGAGACCGGGTCGCACGCGCACCTGGCGCACCACGTGATCCTGGCCCGCGCCGTGACCCTCTTCCAGGTGGCGATCGCCATCGGGGCCATCTCGGTGCTGACGAAGAAGAAGCGGTTCTGGCACGTCAGCATGGGGTTCGGCGCGATCGGGGTGTTCTTCCTCGTCCAGGGCCTGCTCTGACGCGCAAGGCGCGTCGGCGCAGTTGTAGATCAACCATTAACAATCATCGCCGCCGTTGGCGGCGCTTGCGCTAGCCCTATTTAATCAGAGCCACCTTCTTGGTGATGACGTACCGCGTGCTTTCCAGCCGGACGAAATAGGCGCCGCTGCTCACCCGCTCGCCCTGGTCGTTGGTGCCGTCCCAGCTGATGTCGTACTGCTGGCGGCGCACGGCCGTCCGCTTGAAGAGGGTGCGCACCCGCTGGCCGATCGAGTTGTAGACGGCCAGCGAGACGTCGCCGTTCTCCTTGACGTTGAACGAGACCACCAGCTTCTGGTTGAGGCCGTGCGGCCGGAAGAGGTTGTGATCCAGCGTCATCAGCCCCGGCTCGCCCGAGTCGGAGAACCAGGTCACCGTGGCGGACGCGGTGCAGACGACCTGCCCGCCCGTGGGATCGCCGCACACGCACGAGGCGCAGGAGGCGGCGGTGCAGATCGTGGCGCTGACCGTCCCGATGAAGGTCACGGCGTAGTCGGCCGTGTCGAGATACCGCCACGTGAACATCTGCACGCAGGGATCCGGCGTGCACGGGCCCGGCAGCGGCGTCACCTGGTAGGTCGAGCAGGTGAGGGCGCCCGGCGGCCCGTACTGGAGGACGAGCTCCGGGCCCACCGGCCCGCCCGTGGACGACTTGAGCGCGGTCAGCATCGGGACCGGGGTCAGCGGCGAGAGGCACCCGACGCCCGTGTCGGAGACCGTCAGGACCAGGTCGAGGAGCGACCGGCCGGGGACCTGCTGGACCTGCGAGGAGACCGCGAGGGAGACGTCCATCGCGCCGGGGAGGGTGAAGGAGGACTGGTTGGACACCGTGCCCGAGGCGGAGACCGCGCCGCAGAAGTTGAGCGCGCGCGCGAAGAACTCGTTGGGCACGGGCAGGGTCTGGCACGCGGAGTACACCGTCCCCGACACCGTGAAGGCGGTGGACGCGCCCGGGACCATGTTGATCCCGGTGAACGTCCAGGTCAGGAGCGTCCCGCCGGCCACGGCCTTGCTGGACGTGGGGGCGAACCCCGTGTACTGGAGCGAGGCCGCGCTCAGCTGCGCGGGGATGGTGTCCCACACGGCGAGGTCGGTGAGGATCGAGCCCCCGGTGTTGCTCGCGGTCAGGGTGTAGGTCACCAGCGACCCCGGCGTCGGGGCGACCGGCGCCACGGTGAGCGTGCCCTGGAGCCCCACCGGCGCCTGGCCGGGCAGGGTGAACTGGGCCTGCTGCGAGTAGGTGGACGACTGGGACAGGCAGACGTCCAGCCCGATCGCGCGGAACCGGTTCGTCACGACGGTCAGCGGGCACACCGTCGGGATGGATCCCGTGATCGTGAAGGACAGCGTCGTGCCCAAATCCAGCCCCGCGGCGGTCGAGGTCCACGTGATCCGCGTCCCGCCCCCGGCGACGGTGGCGGACAGCGGCGGCGCAAAGCCCGGCGGCGTGTAGACCGACAGGGACGTGAGCGGCGGCGGCACGGTGTCCACCACCGTCAGGTTCGGGATGCTCGCCGTCCCGGTGTTGGCAACCACGAGCAGGTACGTCACGTTGCCGCCCGCGACGGGCACCGCGGGCGCCTGGAGCAGCGTGGAGGAGATCCGCACGTTCCCGGCCGGCGTCCCCAGCGAGCAGGTGGAGGACAGGGCGAGCGTGGTCAGCACGTCCTTGCCCGTGGCCGTCCCGAGGAAGGTGATGCCCGTCGTGCAGGTCCCGGTGCTGAAGGTCCAGGTGAAGTTCGCGGACCCGCCGGGCGCCAGCGTGGTCGGGCAGGCGAAGATCGTGCTGCAGATCGGGCCGGAGACGTAGGTGACCTGCGCGGGGGTCGGCATCGCGGCGGCGAAGTTCACCACGCCGGCGCCGCCCGTGTTCGTCACCGTCATGATCACGTCCACCGTGCTGTTCGGCGCCAGGCTGCCGGAGGGCGAGCTGGTCAGGGAGGTGACCAGCTTGGCCGCGGTCACAGCCGGCCCGACCCAGTGCAGGATCGCGCCGTTGCCGGTGCCGCCGTCCACGTCGCCCACCGCCCAGCCCTCGTTGTAGTTCGAGAGGAAGACGCCGTTCAGGTTCGGCCAGGTGACGGAGGGATCGGACGGCTTCTGCCGGTAGATGATCTCGTTGGGCGACGTCGGGTCGTCCTGGTAGAAGACCTTCTGGGAGTCCGGTGCCTTGATCAGTGCGAAGTAGGCGTCGGTGGCCAGGCCGCCGTTCACCGCGGTGTAGTCCGCGCCGCCTGCGTCGCCCGCCCCGACGCCGATCCCGAACCCCCAGACCTGAAGCCAGTCCACCGACCGGATCGTGCCGTAGTTCGTCGCGGTGGTGTCAATGCCGGTGCGCAGGATGTACAGGTCGGGTGCCGCGTTCTGGTCGAAGACGAAGACGTTGCCGGGGATCTTCACCACCGGCGCGGCGTAGGTGCTGGCGTTCGAACACGGCGCCACCTGCGGATCGGTGTCGCCGAAGGTCATGGTGAACCGCCCGATCTTCGCGGCGGCGTAGTAGGCCGGGTTGCCGGTGCCCGGCGTGCATTGGGTCTGGGCCCCGCCCGGCGGGCCCCAGGTG
This sequence comes from uncultured bacterium, assembly GCA_964400385.1. Lineage (GTDB taxonomy): Bacteria > Oederibacteriota > CAKKQC01 > CAKKQC01 > CAKKQC01 > CAYNUZ01. The sequence continues at coordinate 3,659 of CAYNUZ010000196.1, forward strand.
GTGGTGACGAGGTTGAGGTGCTGCCGGTACCAGCTCGAATCCAGGACGAACCCCGAGGTGGCGGGCGTGACGGCCGGCCCGCTGGCGTCCGAGATCAGTCCGGTATAGGCGATTCCGATGTCGCATCGCCACGCGGCCGGCCACGTCGTCGTATTCACGGTATACGGGGCGGAGCCGGTCTTGACCTCCGCCCAGATCGTGGACGTCATGTTGAGGTCGAGCAGCAGCGGGTTGGCGCCGAACGGCGGGCACTGGGCGGCGGGCTCGTCGGGGCCGGCCGGGCCCCCGCCGCATCCGCACATGGCCTGCCCGGTGATGAAGAGGTGGGTCGAGGCCGCATCGCGATCCGCGGGGAAGATGGCGAGCATGTCCGAGCAGATGTGCATCGGCCCGCCCTGGCCGGGGGCGCACGCCCCGGCGGGGTTGTTCGCGATCTCCCAGACGTACCCGGCCGGGTGGGTCAGCTTGAGGAGCGTGCCGCCGTCGCCGCAGGCCCAGCCCGCGACCAACTTGCCGCCCGCCGTGATATCCGCCTGGTAGATGTACACCGCGCGCAGGTGGGCCGTGACGCCGGAAGCCTGCGACACCCACGAAGCGCCGTTGAAGTAGAGGATGGTGCCGTTGTCCCCGACGGCCCAGACCTCGCTGGACCCGCCCCCGGGGAGGTTGGGGCGGCCACGCCCGGCGACGGCGTTCAGGTTCTCGGCCACCGGGCAGACCGCCATGGCGTCGCCGGCGCCGTAGACATCCGCCGCGGAGCTGCGCCAGTCGGTCGAGGAGGGGCCCAACGCCCAAGCCGCGGACGTACACAGGCCGAGCAGGAGTACCAGTCTTCCCAAACGCATCCCCGCATCAAGAATAGCGCACCCCTTCTATAATTGTCCATCCAATGACGGGCACAGCCGGGCTGGAATTCCGCGGATTCTCGTTCACCTATCCGGGGCGCGCGCGGCCCGCGCTCGACCGGGTCAGCTTCGCCGTGCCGCCGGGCACCCTCGCCGTCGTCGCCGGGCGGAACGGCGCGGGGAAGTCCACGCTCGCGCTCGCCGCGAACGGCACCATCCCGTTCCTGCAGCGCGGGGAGGCGGCCGGGGCGGTGCTGGTGGACGGCCG
>CAYNUZ010000197.1:0-4756 GCA_964400385.1 uncultured bacterium
GATGAAGGGCAAAGGACCAAGGGAGTAGGCATTGAGGCGGCGATCGTGGCGGACATGGCGGGGTGCGTGCGCCGCGTCCGCGCGGCGGTCCGCCTCCTCGGCGGCCTCGCGCCGCTTCGCTAGGCCGTTCTGGTCAACGTCAGTTGACCGACACCCGATAGCAGAAACAACCCGTGGTGCGGATCCCGGCCATCGGCACCGTCCAGCGCAGCCAGCGCGCGGCCGCGGTGGGCAGCCCGTCGGTGAACGAGGCCGGCGGCGGGATCGTCGCGGTGGTGGCCGTGGAGTAGGCGACCACCGGGGTCACGCCGTTGGTGTTGCCGCAGTTGAACGCCGCGGTGGCGGCCTCGGGCACGAACGTGGTGCCCTGCGGGATCGCGTCGCTGACCGTGAAGGCGAACGCCGACCCGGACGAGTAGTTGCTCCAGCAGACCCGGAACTGCACAGTGTCGCCGGACGCGGCGACCGAGAACCGCGGGTTCTTCGCGATCTTGACGTCCGCGCCGACCACCATGATGCCGGCCACGCCCGTGATGGACCCGTCGAAGATATCCGAGGCCACCAGCGTCTGGATCCCCAGCCGGGTGAGCGTCACGTTGAAGAAGAGCCGGACCCCGTTGGGAAACGGCGCCGCGCCGCACGGGGCGATGCTGCTGGTCCAGGTGTAGTTGTACGCGTCCATGGCCACGTTCTCGATCTTGGCGCTCCCGTCCGTCGAGGTGAAGCTGGACGTGCCGCAGTAATCCGTCTTCGTCGTCCCTGTCCCGAGGACGACCACGACCGTGATCCAGAACGGCTGGCCGGCGTAGACGACGGGCGGCACCAGGATGTCATAGTGCACCCCGGTGTTCACGAACGGCGCGGCGAAGAACTTTTCCCGGTAAAAGGCGTTGTGGTACATCGCCATGCACTCCCCCTGCGCCCCGCCCGGCAGCAGCTTGAAGCTGTAGTTCAGCGGCGCCCCGCCGAACCCGGGCGCGGTCATGGCCATGAACATGATGCACTGGTCCGGGCCGTCGGTGGTGTACGTCGCCGAGGCGCCCGTGCCCGAGGTGGCGTTCACCGCCATCCCCGCCGTGGGGCAGAACACCAGCGTGCCGTACCCGTCGTCCTTGCCCCCGGTCGACAGGTGGAGCCAGAACTCCTGGCCCGAGGTGCGCGCATCGATGGTGTGCAGCATCACGCCCCCGGAGTAGTCGAGGTAGAGGTTCCCGCCGCAGTAGGTCGTGACCGGCCCGCCCACCAGCAGGTCCACCTTGTACGCATACGCGAGGTCCAGCGGGTCGTTGGTGAGCGGGTCATACCCGCCCCCGAACCAGTAGGCGTTCTTGGGCCCGGCCAGCCCGGGATCGGCCACCCGCGTGCCCAGCAGCGCCCAGCGGCCCGAGGTCCCGCACAGGGTGACCGGGATCCCCACGGACGCCTTGCTGGGATCCTTGGGGATGTACCGGTAGACCGCGAAGGTGGCCGCCGTCGCCGCCGGCCCCACGGTGCCGACGCCCAGGTCGGTCAGCGTCTGGATGTGGTGCGTCAGCGGGTAGAAGGTCGCCGGCGTGCCAGGCGTGGACACCAGCTTCCCGGTCTGCGCCGCGGGGGCGACGCCCATGGACTCATTGTCGAAGGCCAGGCTGGGGTCGCCGAACACGCCGTATCCCTGGCAGACGTTCAGCATGCAGTCGGAGGAGATGATCTTGTAGTGGTCCTCGTCCGCCACCGTGGTCCCGGCGAACGGCATCCACAGGCTGTTGCCGTCTATGTCCGCGGATTTCACGTAGTCCCACGCCAGGGTGCCGAAGTTCCACTTGAAGATGTGCGCGGTCGTGCCCTGGTTCGGGTCGAAGGCCCCGGTATCCGGGGCGATGCCGGTGTTGGCGACGACCCAGGACTCCCCCTCACCGACGGCGCTCGTGCCCAGCGACCGCCGGCAGGAATACAGGACCGTGCCCGAGAAGGTCAGGGTGGTGGCGGGAATATACGTCTGGGCGTCCCCGCCGCCGCCGATGTCCGGCATCAGCATCCAGATGAGCGGGGCGTTGGCGGTCAGCTTGTAGAGGGCGGCGTTGGGGGAATTGGCGCAGCTCGCCAGCCAGAAATACTGCGACGGCGCGCGTTCCACCCCGCATCCGCCGTACCCGCCGTCGGAGTAGCCGCCGGCGCAGGCGCCGACGAACGTCGCGATGGTCGCACTCTTGCCTCCCGTCGTGGCAAACCCCGCGCCGTCGGTGTAGAGCTTGTACAGCTCGAAGGCGGTGGCCTTGTTCAAGGGGTAGAAATTGATCGCCAGCCCGTTGCACCCCTTGCTGTTGGCCACCTGGCCCACGTAGCTGAAGTACGTGGTGCGCAGCGCCACCAGCGCCTGGTGGATGAACCGCCGCGGCGCGCGCGCGTTGCCCGTGCCGCCGACCTGCCCGGGCGCCCCCAACGCCAGCATGTTCACCTTGTTCGTCGCGGTCGCGCCGGGCAGCGCGCCCGCGGGATTGACCCGGGCCTTCCACCGCATTTCGAGCGTGAAGCCGGGCGGCATGTCGAGGTTCCAGGTCAGGATCGTGTTCCCGCCCGCCGTCCGGAACCCGGGCGAGGCCGCGGCGCACCCGCCCGGCGTCATCGTCCACCCGAGACACGGGTCGTCGAACCCGTACCCCGGCGCCCACGGGTCGAGCTCCGGCGGCACCGTATCCCAGACGTCCACGTTCCACCAGGTCTTGGACGCGGGGTTGGCCACGAAGATCGAGTACGTGACCTCGTCGTCCGGGAAGCCGACGCGCGGCGCGAACAGGATGTCCTGGTCCGCGATCATCCACATGGTGTACCGGCGCACCGAGACGTCGGTGACGTTGCTCAGCTGGGTGGGTGCGGCGCAGCCGGATCCCAGGAACTCCACGGCCGCGGAGTTGGCGATGCGCGACGCCTCGACCGCGCCCTGGTTGCCGCTGCCGGGCTCGAACCCCTCGCCGTTCCCCCAGTCGGGCGTCAGCTTGAAGGTCAGCGACGAGGTCGGGCCGCCCAGGACCGCGGCGCCGGGCAGGGTCCACCGCAGGCGCGGCGGCGGCCCGGGGTCGGGATCCCAGAAGACGTCCGGGGCCGGCACGGCGCTGCCCGCGACATAGTGGGTATCCGTGGGCAGCGAGTCGGTGACCACCACGCCGGTGGACGCCGCCCCCGGGCGGCCGTAATAGATGGTGTAGGTGACGGGGTCCCCGGGCGCCGCCAGCTCCACGTCGGCGGTCTTGAGCGCGTACCGGATGATCTTGGTCACGCCCAGGTTGGGCGCCTCCACGTAGTCGGGCACCGAGTAGCCGCAGGCGTCGATCAGGCCGCCGGGCATCGCCGGATCCTTGACGTCGTCGAACGCGATCCCGAGCGTCACGGTGGCGCCGTCCACCGGGCAGGGTCCCACGTCCGCGAACAGCGACAGGCGCGCGATCCCCGCGCACGACGTCGTGGGATCCGCCGCCCACGGGATGCTGCCCCCCCAGGTCCAGGCCGGCCGCGCCGTTGCCGTGCTGTCGATCCAGACGCCGGCATAGGTCAGCGTCTGGACGGAGTTCGTCCCCCCGCAGACCAGGTTGAACAGGACCCGGGTGAGGTCCCCCGCAGCCCCCCCGGTCGCGGTGCCGTAGTTCCAGACCGTGAGCCCGGTGATCGGGCAGTTGGTGTCGGGGGCGCAGGTGGTGTCGTCGCAGATGAAGACGTCGAAGTCGGCGGCCTTGGCGTTGCGCCAGTTCGGGAAGTAGGTCAGGAGGGTATCGGTCGTGGAGTCCGCCGAAATATCCACCAGCCCGTCCGCCCGCGCCGGGCCACCCGGCGAAAGGCATGCAACCAGGAACAGCGAAGTGGCGATCCAGCGCAGAGGGTGCATGAAACCGTTAAGAACTCCCCGCCCCCCGCTCCAGCCTAGCGGGTGGGGTCCCTTCACCACAACACCCGGACAGGCCGCCACCCCACTATAAAAACCTGCGCAGGCCGCGCCGCAGCACCGCGAGGATCGCGCGCACCGCGGCAGGCCGGTACGGAAACGTCCAGGGGGCCGGGAGGCGCCACCGCTCCCGGTTGATGTGCCGGGCCTCGCTCAGGTCGCGGAGCGCGTGCCCCCCGTGGATCCGGCCCAGCCCCGACGGGCCCAGCCCGCCCCACGGGGTCTCGGGCGCGACGTAGGTATAGAGCACGTCGTTGACGATCACCGTCCCGGCCCGCAGCCGGTCGGCCAGCGCGCGGGCGCCACGGGGGTCCCGCGAAAAAACATAGGCGATGAGCCCCGCGGGCGCGCCGTTCGCCGCCGCCACCGCCTCGTCCTCCGTGCCGAACGGGGTGACCGGCAGGACCGGGCCGAAGGTCTCCTCGCGCATCACGGCCATCTCCGGCGCGACGCCGGTGAGCACCGTCGGCAGGTGGAACCGGCCCGGCCCCGGCCCGCGCGTCCCGCCCGTTTCCACCGTCGCTCCCCGCGCCACCGCATCCGCCACGTGCCGTTCCACCACCGCGAGCTGGGCCGCGGTGGTGATCGCGCCCACCTCGGCATCCGGCCCCGGTCCGGTCCGCAGGCCCCGGGTGAGCTCGACCACCCGCGCGGTGAACGGCGCCGCGATGGCCCGGTCCACGAACACCCGGTTCACCGCGACGCAGAGCTGCCCCGCGTTGGCGAAGGCGCCGTACACGACCGACCGCGCCGCCCGGTCCACGTCCGCGTCCGCCCGCACGATGGCCGCGGCGCTGCCGCCCAGCTCGAGGATGCACGGGACCAGCCGCTCCCCGCACG
>CAYNUZ010000198.1:0-4707 GCA_964400385.1 uncultured bacterium
TCTGGCATCACGGCCTGGTGCGGCCGTGCATCCAGCATCTCCCACAAGGTGTGCAGGTCGCGTTGCCCGTCCAGCCGCGCGGCAACTTCATAGGCCGCTGCATTGAGCCGGCAGCTCTGGCCCGAACGCGGGTCTTGCAGCACGTACCAGCGCTGCCCACGCCCCCATTGCCGCCTGATGCGGACGTGCCCTGCCAGGCGCGGGCGCAAGCCGCCCCCGCGGGTCCCGTTCGGCCGCGCGGGGCCCCGCCCAGCCACAGACCTGGATCTCGGCATGGCCGCCCGCCCCGAGCCGGCACGCCAGGTCCACCGCCCGGACGCCGTCCGCCCCGTCCGCCACCACCACCAGGATCCGTCCTTCCGTCGCCACGCCCCACTATAAATGAAGCGGCCGCCCGGGTCGCCCCGGACGGCCGCCGTCCTTCCCGAGAACGCCGGGCCTAGTTGACCGCGACGTCCCCCCGCTCCGCCGTGCGGATACGGACCGAATCCTCGACCGGGATCACGAACACCTTGCCGTCCCCGACCTGGCCGGTGGACGCCGCCTTGACGATGGCGTCCACGATGGCCTTGACCTTGGAGTCCTGCACGACGATCTCAATCTTCGTCTTGGGCAGCAGGTCCACCTTGAATTCGTGGCCGCGGAACGACTCCGTGTGCCCCTTCTGCTTGCCGTGCCCCACGATTTCCCACACCATCATGCCGGGGCACTGCACCGCGTCCAGGGCGTTCTTCACGTCACTCAGCTTCTCGTTGCGGATGATCGCTTGAATCAGTTTCATGGCGATCCTCCTTCAGCGCGAGAGCGGGGTTTCGGAGAACTTGTCGAGCTTCACGCCCACATACCCGGGGATGCCCATCTCGGGCACATCCAGGCCGTTTACTTCCGCCGACGGATCGGCGCGGTTGCCGACCAGCACGTCGGTGATCTTGAAGACGATCAGGGAGATCACCGAGAGCGTGATGAAGCACGTCACCACGCCGATCAGCTCCGCCCAGAACTGGTTCATGCCGCCGCCATAGAAGAGCCCCGTCACGGTACCCTTCACGCCGTTCCAGCCGTCGCCGTAGGAGCCGTCGGCAAACAGCCCGATGGAGAGGCACCCCCATGCACCGTTGCACCCGTGCACCGCGATGGCGCCGACCGGGTCATCCAGCTTGAGGGTCCCCTCGATGAAGAACACCGCCTCGACCACGAGCAGGCCGGAGACCAGGCCGATGACGCACGCCGCCATCGAGTTCACGAACGCGCAGGGCGCCGTGATCGCGACCAGGCCCGCCAGCATCCCGTTGCACATCATGGACGGATCCGGCTTTCCCGTCCGGAAGAGCCACATCCACAGGGTGGCTGCGAGCGCGCCGGTGGTGCCGGCGAGCATCGTGTTGGTCGCCACGACCGCAATGCGCAGGTCGGACCCGGCGAGGGTCGAGCCCGGGTTGAACCCGAACCACCCGAACGCCAGGATGAACGTGCCGAGCATGACCATGGGAATGTTGTGCCCCGGGATCACGTTGGCCGACCCGTCCCGGTTGAACTTCCCGATGCGCGGACCCAGAATCCACGCGCCGATCAGGGCGATCACCCCGCCCTGCATGTGGACCACGGACGATCCCGCGAAATCCACGTGGCCGTGGCCGAGGCCGAAATTGCTGCCCAGCTGCGCCAGCCACCCGCCGCCCCAGACCCAGTTGCCGAAGAGCGGATACATGACCGTGCCGATGAATCCCCCGTACAGGAAGAACGAGGAATACTTCCACCGCTCGGCCATCGCGCCCGTCGGGATCGTCGCCGTGGTGTCCATGAACACCATCTGGAAGAGGAACAGCGCGAAGATCGCGGTATCGTACACGCCCCCGCCGAGGCAGAAGCCCTTCCATCCCAGGAGGCCGAACGGCTTCCCGAAGAGCTGGACGGTGATTTCATGGTCGAGGAGGGGCGTCCCGCCCATCGTCGCCAAGGGGCCGAGTCCGCCGAACATGAACGCGAACCCGCAGAGGTAGAACCCGATCATCCCCAGGGGATAGATCATGAAATTCATCGACATCGTGTGCGAGACGTTCTTGGCCCGCGTGAGGCCCGTTTCCACCAGGGCGAACCCGGCCTGCATGAACATGACCAGGAACCCGGTGATCAGCGTCCACGTCAGGTTGATGGACACGCGGTTATGCCCCACCGCGGCCATCACGTCCTTGAGCGTCGACTTGTCGTTCAATCCCGCGTCTCCCGGGGCCCCCACGGCCGCCCCCGTGGGATCCGGCTGCACCACCGGCGCCGGAGCCGGTGCCGGGGCATTGTCCGCCCGCGCGACGAGCGGAAGCCCGAGCCCCGCCGCCATCAATCCGATCCACAACCACGTTCCGAGTCGTCTTGCCATCGCGTCCTCCTTCTCGTTGCTGCCAGTGTCAAGCTTCAACCCAAAAAAACAAAAACGGCGTTTCCGGGGGCTGTCGTCGCCCCTGAAAACGCCGTCGTGGCGTTCACGCCGTTCTTCGCCGGGCCCCCGCACCGGGGCCATCGCGCGGCCTGCGTGCCGCTCGCGACGCCAGAGATTAACATCCCCTCCAAGGGCATGTCAAGCAATCGCCTGACCGGGCTCTCGGGGAACCGCCGATGCCGCCTTGCGTGCGCGGCCGACCGCATGCTAGAAGGTATCGGGGCTCCCGGCATCCGGCCATCAGCGCAACGACGCGCCGGAAGGATGCCTCCGGTGAGTCGACAATGGGGCAGGATGGGACGCGATGACGGCGTCCGGTGCGGCCGGCAGGCCGTCCGGGCGCCGTTTTAATTATGGAAGGAGGGCAGATGACGAAGATCGAGGCGATCATTCGGCCGGAAATGGTGGATGCGACGAAGAAGGCGCTGGACAAGGCGGGGTACCACGGCCTGACCGCCATGGACGTGGCCGGGCACGGCCGGCAGCGCGGCGTGACGCAGACCTGGCGCGGGGGCAAGTACGAGCTGGACATGATTCCCAAGGTGCTCCTGACCCTCGTCGTGCCGGACGGGAAGGCCCGGCGGGTCGTGAATGCCATCGTCAAGACCGCCCGCTCGGGCAAGGTGGGCGACGGCAAGATCTTCCTCTCGAAGGTGCAGGACGCCATCCGGGTGCGGACCGGCGAGCGCGGACAGAAGGCGCTGTAACCCCCCCCGTCATGCCCCTCGTCGAGGCCGCCGCGGCCCAGCCCGGGGCCGCGGTCTTCGCGCTGCTCTGGCTGATCGTGGCCGCGGTGCTCATCCTGCCCTTCACGGTGCCGGCAGTGGAGCGCAACCTGGAGGGCTTCCTGCTGGCCCTGGGCGCCGCGGCCGTCACGATCGCGGGCGTCTGGGACACCGCCCTGGTCGCCGAGGCCCTGCGCGAGCCCGTCCGGATCTCCCTCGCCGTCCTGGGGGCGGGGCTCGCCTTCCATTACGGTCGCCGGCGGCTGGACCGGGCGTTCGTCGCCGCCCGGCGGCGGATCCCCCTCCGGCTCCTGTACGCCCTGGTCGTGGTCGGCCTCGGCCTCCTGTCCAGCGTGATCACCGCGATCATTGCCGCCCTGGTCCTGGTCGAGTGCATCAAGGCGCTCGAACTGACCCGCGGCGAGGAGGTGCGGCTGACGGTGATCGCCTGCTTCGCCATCGGGCTGGGCGCCGTGCTCACCCCGGTCGGCGAGCCGCTCTCCACCATCGTGACCGCGAAGCTGCATGGCGATTTCTGGATGCTGGCCCGGGCGTTCGGGGCCTACATCGTGCCGGGCGTCGCGGTGCTGGGCCTGTGGGCCGCGCGCACCCCCTCCCGCCACGGGCACGATCCCCGGGCCGCGGCGGATCCTCCCGAACAGGCGGCCGAGGTCTGGGTGCGGACCGCGAAGGTCTACGCCTTCGTCGCGGCGCTCGTCCTCCTGGGCCGCGGCCTCATCCCGCTCGTGGACCGGTTCATCGCCCGCCTGCCCGCCGCGCTCCTGTTCTGGGTCAACATGGTCTCCGCCATCCTCGACAACGCCACGCTGGCGGCGGCCGAGATCAGCCCGGCGATGGACGCGCGCCGGGTCACGGCGGTCCTGCTGGGCCTGCTGATCAGCGGCGGCATGCTGATCCCCGGCAACATCCCCAACATTGTCTCGGCCGGGCACCTCAAGATCGGGTCCCGCGAATGGGCCCGCGTCGGCGTCCCCCTCGGCCTGGTGCTGATGGCGGCGTATTTCGCCGCCTGGATGCTGCTGGGCTGAGGGCGGCGGGGCCCCCGGCGGCCCCGGTCAGTGGTCTGGCTGGTCCGGCTCCCGGGTCCGCCAGGGAAATCCCAGCATGAGGGTGTCCACGGCGGCCTTGAGCACCGAGGCCTGCGTGACGGTGCGGAGCGCCCCGCGCCGCTCGCGCTGCCGGGAGGCGGCGTCCCACAGGACCGCGCCATCCGCGGAGCGCACCAGCGCCGTCCGCACCTGGGCGTTGTAATAGACAATGATGTAGCTGCCCGCGACGTTGATGCCCACGTCCGTCGTCTTGACCGAGGTCCCCACGCCCTTCGAGACCTGCTGGGCGTCGCCGTCCACCTCGGGGCCGTATCGCAGGATCGCGGTGAGCAGGTAGGCCTCGGCGCCCAGGGCCTCCCCCAGCGCCCGCGCGGCCTCGGGATCGAGGGTGCGGGTCTCGAGGTACTGGCGCGACACGGCGTCCGCCAGGCCCGCCGTTTCGGTGCGGGTCAGGGCGGCGGCGGGCGCCACCTCCAGC
>CAYNUZ010000199.1:0-4666 GCA_964400385.1 uncultured bacterium
GGTCAGCACGACCCGGGCCGGCTCGAGCGACGGCAGCGCGAGCGGCGCGCCGTGGGCCGTAAGGCCCCGGTACTGCCGCTCGAGCTTGCGGACCGCCGCGACCAGCCGCTTCAACTGGCCCCAGGTGTTCCCCTGGCCGACCAGGAAGAGCACGTTCTGGGTGTCGGCCATTTCCGGCTGGAGGCGGAACTCGTCGCGCAGGCGGTGGGAGACCTCGAACCCGCTGACGGGCCAGTCCACGTGCAGCATGATCCGCGTCTCGTCGAAGGCGAACGCCCCGGGGCGGCCGCCGTGCTCCGGCGCGAAGCACCGGATCCCGGGGACCCGGTTGAGCGCCTTGACCGTCTCGCGCGTCATGTTGATCACGCGGTCGAGGAGCCGGCGGCCCGAGACCGCCATCTGGAGCCGCGCCACGTCCAGCGAGGCCATCAGGACGTACGACGGGCTGGTGGACTGGAAGAGCTGGAGGCCCATCTTCATCCGGGCGCGGTCCACCCGGCCGCCCTGCGCGTGCAGCATCGAGGCCTGCGTCATGGCGCCCAGCACCTTGTGGGTGCTCTGGGCGGAGAGGTCCGCGCCCAGCGACATCGCCGACCGGGGCAGCGCCTCGTGGAAGGCGAAGTGCGGGCCGTGGGCCTCGTCCACCACACAGGCCGCGCCGGCCCGGTGGGCGATCCCGATGATCCGCGCCAGGTCCGACACCTGGCCGTAGTACGTCGGGTGGGTGACCATCACCGCCTGGCACCCCGGGTTGTGCTTGAGCGCCTCGAGCACCTGGTCGGCCTCGATGTTGCCGTAGATGCCCCAGTCCTCGAGCACCGGGGGCGTCACGTACACCGGGCGGGCGCCGGTGAGCATCAGCCCCGCGAACACCGACCGGTGGACGTTGCGCGGGATGACGATGCGCTCGCCCTCGCGCACCGTGGACCACACCATCGTCTGGTTGCCCACGGAGGTGCCGTTCACGAGGAAGTAGGTGTCGTCCGCCCCGAAGGTCTGGGCCGCCAGCCGCTGGGCCTCCTTGATGACGCTGCGCGGCTCGTGGAGCGAGTCCACCTCCTCGAGGAGCGTGAGGTCGATGCCGAACACCTTGCGGCCGAGGAACCGGCGGAAGGGGGCGTAGACCCCGCGGCCGTGCTTGTGGCCGGGGGTGTGGAAGGAGACCTTCCCGCTGCGCGCGTACTTGACGACCGCGTCGAAGAGCGGGGCCCGCCGCTGTTCCGGGGGAACGACGCTGGCGGGCCGTGCGGACTTCTTCATCCTGTGGTCATCACCTGCGCTTCGCCATCAGATGGCGGTGAACATGGGGCTGTGGTCGGTGATGATGTCGCCCGGCGCGGCATAGGCATCGCGCAGGTACTTCGGCACCTGGAAGATCCCCTGGTGCGTGATGCCGTCGTAGTACCGGAGGTTCCTGAGCCCGCGCGCGCGGATGCGCGCGTCCACCTCGCCCGCGGACAGGCGTACGGGGTCGAGCGTCTTGCCCGCCACCGCGATGCCCCACGGCAGGTCGAACGCCGGGACCTCGATCGAGAACGGCCGCACGTGCGGGAACACCGTCTTGAGCGTGCGGATGATCATGGCGTGCATCATGAGGTCCGGCGCCTGCGTGCTCGCGCACTGGAGCGAGATCACGCCGTCGGGGGTCAGGCGGTCCGCCACGATCCGGTAGAACTCCCGGGTGAAGAGCTTGTAGGAGGGCCCGCCGGGCACCGGCTCGGAGAGGTCGATGATGACCACGTCGAACGCGCCCTTCCTCGCCTGCTGCAGGAACTTCCGGCCGTCCGCCGCCTTGATGATGCACCGCTTGTCGCGCCACACCGGCCCGCCCCACTCGGGCAGGTACTTGCGGGAGAGGTCCATGACCATGCCGTCGATGTCGATCATCCAGCACTTCTCGACCGTGTTGTGCCAGATGCAGTGCTTCTGCGTCGCCCCCTCGCCGCCGCCGATGATGCAGACGCGCTTCGGGGCCGGGTGCGTGATGAGCGCCGGGTGCACCAGCGCCTCGTGGTAGATGAACTCGTCCTTCTCCGCCGACTGCATCTTTCCGTCGAGCATCAGGCACCGGCCGTACTGGAAGGAGTCCGCGATCTCGATCTGCTGGAAGGGGCTCTTCGCGTTCACGATGAACCGCTTCATCGCGTGCATGTGCGCCTCGTGCGGGGTGGTGAACTCGATGAACCACCGGCTGTTCTTGATGTCCACGCCCTCGGAGACGCCTCCGTCGGGCAGGGGGGAACGCTTGGTCTTCCTTGTGGCCACGGTGCGGCTCAGGCCGCCACTTTGACGGGGAGGGGCTTGTGGCGCAGGTGCGGGGTGTTCAGCGTCCCACGGCGCAGCTCGATGGTCGTCGAGTGCTTCGCCTTGAGGTGCTCGAGCAGGTAGTAGTAGCACTTCCAGGGGTCCACGTCCTCGCCGCAGGTGAAGAGGTCCACCGCGGCGTATCCGTACTCCGGCCAGGTGTGGATGGTGAGGTGGGACTCGGCAATGACCACGACGCCGCTGACCCCGAACGGGCTGAACTGGTGGATGAACGACTCGACGATGGTGGCGCGGGCCGACCGCGCCGCCTCTTCCATCAGCTCCTTGACCGAGGACGCCTTGTTCAACAGGTTCACGTCGCAGCCGTAATACTCAACGAGGATGTGTTTGCCGAGTGAGTCCAAGCTTAGCTGCACCTCCTGCACATGGGAAAAGGGGCAGTGACCATCTCACCGCCCCCCACAGAACGACCCGGAACCCTGCAACCATCCCAGCCGACGCCGTGCGCCGCACCGAGCCGAAACTGCCGCTTCACGCGATAGATGGTTGTTCACCCTCCATATCAGGACGATTCAGGCACAACATCTTGTGCCTGGATGCAAACGTAACACAAGCGCCACCCCATGTCAAGGACGCGGGGCCATTCCCGACGCGAAATTCTCCAGCCGGCGGACATCGGCCGCGGCCGCGGGGTCGCCGGGCGCCAGCGCCGCGACGCGGCGGAATTCCGTGAGCGCCTCGTCGTACCGGTGGAGCGAGAACAGGAGCGCCCCGAGCGCGCGATGCGCCGGCAGCCACGCGTCCTGCGCGGCGATGGCGGCGCGGAACTCGCGGATCGCGCCCTCCGGGTCGTGGTGCCGGTGCAGCAGGCCCTGGGCCAGTGAGGCGTGCGCCGCGGCGGGCCCGACGCCGAAAAAGTACGGCCAGGACAGCGCCTGGCGGTACAGCCGCTCCGCGTCGTCGTGCCGCCCCTGGGCGTCCAGGACGAACGCCCGGCGGTAGTCCGCGTAGGCGTAGTAACTGAGGGTGGTCATCGTGTTGCTGTCCATCCGGAGGCCCGTGGCATAGCACCCCCGGATCGTCCGCCAGCGCTTGAACCGCTTCCACTCCCCCAGGACGTCCGCCCGGCGGTACGCCGCCTCGTCGAACACGTAGCGGTAGGCCGCCCCGCGGGGCAGGAGCCGGGCCTGCTCGATCGCCTCGTAGATGACCGAGAAGTAGACCGGGACCCCCGGATCGCCCTTGACGAGGTCCTCCGCGAACGCGACCTTGCCGGCCAGGGTCCAGTTGCCCCGCGGGTAGAGGAGCTGGACCCGGCGCTTCTCGTCCTTCGCCCACGCCGCGGGCAGGAAGTTGGAGTTGACGAGGATGACGCCCGGCTGCTCCTCCAGCACGTAGTGGACGTACCAGAGAGGGAAGAGGTCGTAGTCGCCGTACGCGATGAACAGGCTGTTGGGTTCGACGCTCCTGAGCAGCGCGTGCGCGAAGTCGTACCCGAAGAAGTGACGCGAGCGGTCCACCAGCCGGCCGTGGGCGGCCCCCATCCACGCCATCCAGCCCACGACGGCGGCCAGCCCGGCGGCCGGCATCCAGGAGCGGCGCGCCCGCAGCCGCGCCGCGAGGTCCGCCAGGCCCCACCCGGCCCACCCCGCGCAGATCATGTACACCGGCATGTAGTAGGTCTGGATCGCGATCCCCTGGAGCGCAAAGTTCACGCAGTACAGCGTGCCCGTGGCCGCGGCGGCGCCGGTGACCGCGGCGGCGCGGGGATGGCGCCGGATGCACGCGGCGAGACCCCACGCCGCCAGCAGCGCCCCGGGGATCCCCATCTGGAGCGGGATGTACATCCCGACGTGGACGCCGAGCCGCTCGAGGACGTCCACCGGCCCCCACGACAGGATGCGGTACTGGTACGGCTGGCCCGACAGGTAGTCGCGGAACCGGGCCAGGGTATCCGGCATGTTCCAGTTGAACAGCGGATGGGTGGCCGACCGGACGGGAGGATAGATGAACTTGATGGACAGGCCCAGCAGGACCCCCGTCGCGAAGAACCCCCACGCCCGCGGCCGCGCGGCGCGCGGCAGCGCCCCGTGCGCCCACCAGAGCATGAGCAGGACGGACGGCCCGAAGTAGACGGTCTGGCCGTGGTGCGCCGCGCTGATCCCGTACAGCAGCCCCAGCGCGGGCGCCCACCGCGCCGGCTTGAGCGCGCCCGTGAGCGCCGCGGAACAGCCGGCGAGCAGGCACGCGTTCAGGAGGAGGTTGAGCGAGTATTTTTCGGCGATGATCGCCTGCCACCAGGTATTCGTCGTGAGCCCGGAGAGCCAGCCTGCCAGCAGCGCGGCGATCCACGGGACCGCGTCGCCGGCCCCGGCCCTGCGTCCCGGGGACGCGGGACCCG
>CAYNUZ010000200.1:0-4652 GCA_964400385.1 uncultured bacterium
CGTGGCGCAGGCGCCGGCCGGCCGGTGGGCGCTGCTGGCGGCGCCCGGCGCGCCCCCGACCAAGGACGAACGGGTGGCGACGCTCGCCCGGCAGTACCTGCGGCGGTGGGGCGTGGTGTTCCGCGACCTGCTGGCCCGGGAGCCGCAGCGCCCGCCGTGGTGGCAGCTCGTCGGGGTGTACCGCCGGATGGAGGCCCGGGGCGAGATTCGCGGCGGCCGGTTCGTCGGCGGATTCGTGGGCGAGCAGTACGCGCTGCCCGAGGCGGTCGAGGCGCTGCGCGCCGTGCGTCGTGCGCCCGAAGTGGCCGAGACCGTGCTGCTCTCCGCGGCTGATCCGCTCAACCTGACCGGTATCCTCACGCCCGGCCCGCGGGTGCCGCCGTCGCTGGGTGTGGCCGTGGCCTACCGCAACGGCATCCAGCTCGCCGCGGGCCCGCTGGGCGAGCTCCGCAGCCGGCTGCAGGGGGCGGCGGCATGAGCCGGGTACGGGTCACCGAGGCGATCTCGCTCGACGGGTTCGGCGCCGGGCCGCGGCAGAGCCTGGAGCACCCGCTCGGCGAGGGCGGGATGGCGCTGCACAAGTGGGCGGTCGTGACGAAGTTCTTCCAGGAGTCGGTGGCGGGCAACGCCGGCGGGGAGACCGGGATCGACGACGACTTCGCCCGGCGCGGCCAGACCGGGTTCGGCGCCAGGATCATGGGCCGGAATATGTTCGGCCCCGTCCGCGGCCCCTGGCCGGACGAGTCGTGGCAGGGCTGGTGGGGTCCCAACCCGCCCTACCACACGCCGGTCTTCGTCCTGACCCACCACCCGCGGCCGTCGCTCACGATGGAAGGGGGCACCGTCTTCCATTTTGTAACGGGGACGCCGCCGGAGGTGCTCGCCCGGGCGCGGGAGGTGGCCGGCGGCAAGGACGTGCAAATCTGCGGAGGCGTGTCGACGGTCAGGGCCTACTTGAGCGCCGGCCTGGTGGATGAACTCCACCTGGCGATCTCGCCCGTGCTGCTCGGGACGGGGGAACACCTGCTCCGGAATATCGATCTCGTCCAGCAGGGATTCAAGGTGACCGAACGTGTGTCCACGCCCAAGGCGACGCACGTGGTGCTGACGAAGGGATAGTCCGACCGACAATCCTTGTGTGCCTGGCGTTCGGGCTTCGCGAAGAGCGCGACAGGAGGGCGGGGATCTCCGCGTGGTGTTGAAGGAGATCCTGCCGCCCGCTTGAATCAGCCCCCTCCGGCGCCTTCCTTGATGCCGGGGACCGTCATGGCGGTCAGGTCCAGCAGGCCGTCCAGCTCCTTCTCGGGGATCAGCTTCTTGGCCAGGACGATCTGCCGCACGGTCTGGCCGGTGCGGTGCGCCTCCTGGGCCAGCGCGGCGGCCTCCTTGTAGCCGATCTTCGGCACGAGCGCGGTCACCGGCATCAGCGAGTTTTCCACCAGCGACCGGGCGCGCTCGCGGTTGGCCACGATTCCCTTCACGTTGTCCGGGTTGTTCGGCATGACCGGCCCCCGGGTGACGCACCGGTCATCGAAGGTCCGGCACGCGGCGGAGAGGATCGCGATGGACTGGAGGAGGTTGTGCGCCATCAGCGGCATCATGACGTTGAGGTCGAGCTGGCCGAACGCGCCGCCGTAGGTCACGGCCGTGTCGTTGCCGATCACCTGGGCGCAGACCTGGAGCATCATCTCGGGCATGACCGGGTTCACCTTGCCCGGCATGATCGAGGAACCGGGCTGGAGCTCGGGGATCGCGATCTCGCCGATCCCCGTGCGCGGGCCGCACGACAGCAGCCGGATGTCGCCGGCGATCTTGATCAGGCTGACGGCCACCGTCTTGAGCGCGCCGGAAGCCTCGACCAGCGCGTCGCGCGACCCCATCGCCTCGAACAGGTTCGCGGCGGGGCGCACGTCGGCGCCCGCCGGGCCCTTGAGCGCCTTGCACATCCGCTGCGGCCAGTCGGCGGGGGCGTTCAATCCCGTGCCCAGCGCCGTCCCGCCGATGGACAGCTCCAGCAGGTGGGGACGGGCGGCGGTGATCCGGGCGATGCCGTGCCGGACCTGCGAGGCCCAGCCGGAGAACTCCTGCCCGAGCATCATGGGCACGGCGTCCTGGAGGTGGGTCCGGCCGGTCTTCAACACGTCCTTGAACTCGGCAGCCTTGGCCTCGAGCCCCTTCGCGAGCTGCTCGAGCGCCGGCACGAGGTCGCGGTCCAGCCCGTCGAGCACGGCGAGGTGGATCGCGGTCGGGATCACGTCGTTGGACGACTGGCACTTGTTCACCTCGTCGTTGGGCCGGACCGGCTTGCGGTCGCCCTTCTTGCCGCCCAGCAGCTCGTTGGCGCGGCTGGCGATCACCTCGTTGGCATTCATGTTGGTCGAGGTGCCGGACCCGGTCTGGTAGATGTCCAGCACGAATTCGCCGTCCCAGGCGCCGTCGCCGACCTCCGCCGCCGCCTTCACGATGGCGTCGGCGATCTCGGGCTTCAGGAACCCCAGCTCCTTGTTCACCTGCGCGGCGCAGCCCTTCACCAGGGCCAGCGCGCGGATGAACCGGCGGGGGAACCGGAGGCCGGAGATCGGGAAGTTCTCGACCGCGCGCTGGGTCTGGGCGCCGAAGTGCGCGTCGGCGGGGACTTTCACCTCGCCCATCGTGTCGGTTTCGATGCGGACGTCAGCCATGAGCCACCTCCGTGGGAACGTGTCGAAAATGAACGCAGGGCCATCTTACCCCAGCCGGCGGGGCGGCCCGAGCTACAATAATGTTCCACTCCCATGCTGATCGACCATGTCACCATCAGGATCCAGGCCGGCGCCGGCGGGCGCGGGTGCGTGGCGTTCCGCCGCGAGAAGAGCGAGCCGCACGGCGGCCCCAGCGGCGGCGACGGCGGCCGGGGCGGCTCGATCATCCTGCTGGCGGACCCCTCGATGGGCACGCTGATCGACTTCCAGTACCGGCCGGAGTTCAAGGCGCACCACGGGGGGCACGGGATGGGCAGCCAGTGCAACGGGGCCAACGCGGAGGACGTGATCGTGCGGGTCCCGCTCGGCACCGTCGTCCGTGACCCCGCGCAGGGGCGCACGCTGGCCGACATGACGGTGGCGGGCCAGACGCTCGTGGCGGCGAAGGGCGGGATCGGCGGCCGGGGCAACATGCACTTCACGACGTCCGTGGCCCAGACGCCGCGGTTCGCCGAGCCGGGGGTGGCGGGCGAGGAGCGGACGCTGGAGCTGGAGCTGCGGATGCTCGCCGACGCCGGGCTGGTGGGGCTGCCCAATGCGGGCAAGTCGCTCCTGCTGACGAAGATCTCGGCGGCGCGCCCCAAGGTTGCGGACTACCCGTTCACCACGCTCGAGCCGCACCTGGGGGTGGTCAGCCTCGGCATCGGCCAGAGCTTCGTGGTGGCGGACCTCCCCGGGCTGATCGAGGGGGCGCACGCGGGCGTGGGGCTGGGCCACGCCTTCCTGCGGCACGTGTCCCGCACCCGGATCATCGTGCACGTCGTGGACGTCGGCGCCGAGCAGGCCCTGGCGCGGCTCAAGCACGACCATGACACGATCCTGGCCGAGCTGGGCCACCACGATCCCGCGCTGCTGACCCGGCCCCGGATCCTCGCGTGCAACAAGCTGGACATGCCCGGGGCGGCGAAGCGGTTCGCCGCGCTGGAGAAGCACGCCCGCAAGGCCGGGGCGGTCGCCGCGCTGGGGATCTCCGCGCTCACGGGCGAGGGTGTGCCGCAGCTCCTGCGCGCGATGCAGAAGGCGATCCGCACGTCCCCGATGCCGGTGCTGGTGACCGATGGCGAGGCGGACCAGGTGCTGCGGCCCAGGGGCTCCATCCGGGTCAAGGTGATGCGTGACCAGGACGGCCGGTTCCTCGTGCGCGGCCGGGCCCTCGAGCGCCTGGTCGCGGGCGCCGACACGACCGCGAAGGCCGACGTCCGCAAGCTCCAGGACGAGTTCGAGCGCATGGGCGTGGACGCCGCGCTGATCCGGGCCGGGGTGCGCAAGGGCGACCGGATCCTGGTCGGCGACTTCGAATTCACGTACATCCCGTGACTCACGGCCTGCGTGTCCGTTGGCTGGGGCGGGCCCGGCGGCTGGTGGTCAAGCTGGGCTCCAACCTGCTCGCCCCCGGCGGGCGCGGCGTGCGGCCCGCGCGATTGCGCGCGCTGGCCGACCAGGTCGCGATGCTGAAGCGGCAGCGCCGCGAGGTCGTGCTGGTGTCGTCGGGCGCGATCGCGTCGGGCCTGAGGCTCCTGCCGGGGGCCCGGCGGTCATCGCTGATGGTCGAGAAGCAGGCGCTGGCCGCGGTGGGCCAGCCCGAGCTGATGCGCGCCTACGCCGCCGCGTTCGGCCGCCGCCGCCTCGTGGTGGCCCAGATCCTGGTGACGCGCGACGACCTGCATGTTCCCAGCCGGCGGGCGAACGCGCGGCGCACGCTCCTCGCCCTCCTCCGGCACGGCGTGGTGCCGATCGTGAACGAGAACGACACCGTGGCCGTCGAGGATATCCGGATGGGCGAGAACGACATGCTGTCGGCCCACGTGGCGGGGCTCACGGACGCGGACGCCCTGGTGATCCTTACCGACGTGGACGGGCTGCACGACGGCCCGCTGGTCTGCTACGACCTCGACCGGCTCGACCGGGTGC
>CAYNUZ010000201.1:0-4609 GCA_964400385.1 uncultured bacterium
CCGAGGCGGTGGCGGCCGTGGAGCGCGCGGCGGCCGGGGCGCGGGTGATCCGCCTCAAGGTCGCCGGCGCGTTCCACTCGCCCCTCATGCAGGAGGCGGCCGACGCGATGCGCCCGGTCCTGGCCGGGCTGGCCTGGTCCGAACCGGTCTTCCCCGTGGTCGGCAACGTCGCGGGCCTCCCGCTGGCTTCGGCCCGGCTGGTCCGCGAGGAGCTGGAGGCCCAGCTGACCTCGGCGGTCCGGTGGGACGCCTGCGTGCGCGCGCTGGCGGGGAACGGCGTCGGCCTCGCGGTCGAGTGCGGCCCCGGCCGGGTGCTCTCCGGCCTGGTCCGGAAAACCGACCGCTCGCTCAAGACCGCGTCCACGGGCACGGTGAAGGACCTGGAGGAGGCGCTCGCCGCGCTCGGGGAAGGGGCCCATGCCGGGACGGCTTGACGGGAAGATCGCGCTCGTGACGGGGTCCACCCGGGGCATCGGGCTGGCCACCGCGAAGGCGTACGCGCGCGAGGGCGCCCTCGTGGGGGTGTGCGCGCGCGACGGCAAGGCCGCCGCGGCCACCGCGCGCGAGCTCGCGTCCGTGGGCCGCGAGGGCATCCCCTTCGCCCTCGACGTTTCCAACCACGCGGACGTGGACCGGGTCTTCGAGGCGTTCCTCGAGCGCACCGGCGGCCGCCTCGACATCCTGGTGAACAACGCGGGCATCACGCGCGACACACTGCTGCTCCGGATGTCCGACGCGCAGTGGGACGAGGTGATCCGGATCAACCTCAGCGGGACGTTCTACTGCACGAAGGCCGCGCTGCGGCCGATGATCAAGCAGCACGCGGGGCGGATCATCAACCTGACGTCGGTGTCCGCGATCATGGGCAACCCGGGCCAGGCCAATTACGCGGCGTCCAAGGGGGGCGTGATCGCCTTCACGAAGACGGTGGCCAAGGAAGTGGCCAGCCGGCACATCACCGTGAACGCGATCGCGCCGGGCTTTATCAAGACGGTCCTGACGGACGCGATGACGGAAAAGGCCCGGGACGGTATCATGGATGTCATTCCGCTCGGCCGGTTCGGCGAGCCGGAGGACATCGCGGCGGCGGCGGTGTATCTCGCGTCCGACGAGGCTTCTTATCTGACGGGCCAGGTCATCCAGATTGACGGGGGCCTGGCGATGTGACGGGAACGCACCGGGCCACCCCCGGTGCCGCGCAGGCCCTGGGCCCGGCCCAAGGCCGCGGCGGGCAGGAAGGAGCGGTGGACATTGGCCCGGCCAATGTGGGCAACTGGGCAATCAGCGCCGGCGCGAGCCGGCGCATCCAAGGAGGCAGCCATATGGCAGTGGAAGAGAAGGTGAAGGAGATTATCGTGGACCAGCTCGGCGTGGACGCGGCGAAGGTCGTGCCCGCGGCGCGGTTCGTCGAGGACCTGGGCGCCGACTCGCTCGACACGGTCGAGCTCGTCATGGCGTTCGAGGAGGAGTTCGACATCGAGATCCCCGACGAGGACGCCGAGAAGATCCGCTCGGTCACCGAGGCCACGGAGTACGTGAAGAAGAAGGTCGAGGCGAAGGGCGCCTGAGCGGCCGGGGCGCGGGAGCGCGCGCATGAGCCTGCGGGGAACACCGCACCGGGTGGTCATCACCGGGATGGGCGCCATCACGCCCGTGGGATCCACCGTGGCCGACCTGTGGGCCTCGCTGCAGGCGGGGACCTCCGGGATCGGGCCGGTGACGGAGTTCGACGCCTCCGGGTACGCCACCCGGATCGCGGGCGAGGTCAAGGGCTGGGAGCCCACGGCGTTCATGGACCGGAAGGACGCACGGCGGACCGACCGGTTCGCCCAGTTCGCCGTGGCCGCCGCGGTGCAGGCCTTCACGGACGCGAAGCTGGACATGGCGCGCGAGGATCCCGCCCGGATCGGCGTGATCATCGGGAGCGGGATCGGGGGGTTCAATACCCTCGAGGACCAGCACTCGACCCTCGTGCTCAAGGGGCCCGGGCGGGTCTCCCCGTTCGTGATCCCGATGCTCATCATCAACATGGCGTCCGGCCTGGTCTCCATCCGCCTGGGCGCGCGCGGCCCGAACTCGGCGGTGGTGACGGCCTGCGCCTCGGGCGCGAACGCCATCGGGGACGCCTACAAGGTCCTCGAGCGGGGCGACGCCGACGCGATGATCACCGGGGGCGGCGAGGCCACGATCACGCCGTTCGGGTTCGCGGGCTTCTGCAACATGGGCGCGATGTCCACGCGCAACGACGACGGGGCCGGCGCCTCCTCGCCGTTCGACGCCCGGCGCGACGGGTTCGTGATGGGCGAGGGCGCGGGGATCCTGGTCCTCGAGACCCTCGAGCACGCGCAGGCCCGGGGCGCGCGCGTCTACGCCGAGATCGTCGGGTACGGCATGTCGGGCGACGCCCACCACATGACGGCCCCGGAGCCGGAGGGCGCCGGCGCGGTGAACGCCA
Source organism: uncultured bacterium (assembly GCA_964400385.1). Classification (GTDB taxonomy): domain Bacteria; phylum Oederibacteriota; class CAKKQC01; order CAKKQC01; family CAKKQC01; genus CAYNUZ01. The sequence continues at coordinate 2,456 of CAYNUZ010000201.1, forward strand.
TGCAGGCCGCGATCCGCGACGCGCAGATCCGGCCCGACCAGATCGACTACATCAATGCGCACGGGACGTCCACGCCGCTGAACGACAAGGGCGAGACGGCCGCCATCAAGAAGGTGCTGGGCGACCACGCCCGGGCCGTGCGCGTGTCCTCCACCAAATCCATGACAGGTCACATGCTCGGCGCCGCGGGTGCCGTGGAAGCGGTCATTTCGACGCTGGCCATCGTGAACCAGTGGGTTCCGCCGACCATCAATTACCGGCAGCCGGACCCCGACTGTGACCTCAACTACGTTCCAAACAAGGGGCAGCAACTTTCCGTGAAGGTCGCCATGTCGAACTCCTTCGGGTTCGGCGGACACAACGCGGTGCTGATCATCAAGCAATGGCAGAACTAGACTATTCCACGAAGCTGAAGAACTTCCTGAAGAACGACCTCGGGATCACCCCGGGGCACCTGCAGGTGTACGAGCAGGCGTTCACGCACCGGTCGCTGGTGCACGAGATGAACCTCCAGCCGCACGATGCGAACGAGCGGCTGGAGTTCCTGGGGGACTCCGTCCTCGGGCTGGCCATCACGGAGGCGCTCCTGGTGCGGTACTCCACGGCCGACGAGGGCGACCTCTCGAAGATGAAGGCGCAGCTCGGCAGCCGGGCCACGCTGGGCGAGGTGGCGCGCCGCATGAACCTGACCACGTGCCTGCGGATGGGCCGGGGCGAGGAGATCGCGCGGTCCCAGAACCTCCCGTCCCTGATGGGCAACACGTTCGAGGCGCTGATCGGCGCGGTGTACCTGGACAAGGGGTTCGAGGCGGCGGCCAAGTACGTCATCAAGTGCCTGGAGCCGGAATTCAACAAGGACCTGGTGGCGAAGGACTACAAGAGCGTGCTCCAGGAGTTCGCGCAGCGCCGGTTCCACACCGCGCCGCACTACCAGGTGATGCGCACGGTGGGCCCGGAACACCGCAAGCAGTTCGAGGTCCTCATGAAGCTGAACGGCCGGGTCTACGGGCGCGGCCGGGGGCACACGAAGAAGGACGCGGAGCAGGATGCCGCGCGCCACACGCTGGAGCGGTTCAACTACCAGCAGGATGCCGACCGGCAGCCGGAGGTGGCGCCGATTGAATCGGCGCCCCCCGCGCCCTGGTACTGGCCCTTCGCGAAGCGCAAGCGGGAGCGGCTGATCTGATGGGGCTCCTGAGCGGCAAGCGCGCCTTCATCTTCGGGGTCGCCAACGAGCGCTCGATCGCCTGGGGCATCGCCCGGGCGTTCCACGCCGAGGGCGCGGAGCTGGGGTTCAACTACATGGGCGAGGCGCTCGAGAAGCGCGTGCGGCCGCTGGCTGAATCCGTCGGGGCGAAGCTGGTGGTGCCCTGCGACGTCTCGAAGGACGACCAGATCGAGGCGGCCTACGCCGCGATCGGGAAGGCCTGGGGCAAGCTGGACATCCTGGTGCACTGCATCGCGTACGCGAACAAGGACGACCTGGCGGGCGCGTTCTCGAACACGAGCCGCGCCGGGTTCGCGCTCACGATGGACATCTCGGCGTACAGCCTGATCGCCATCACGCGGCCGGCCGTGCCCCTGATGACGGACGGCGGCAGCATCCTCACGCTGACGTACTACGGCTCCGAGAAGGTCGTGCCCAACTACAACGTGATGGGCGTGGCCAAGGCGGCGCTGGAGGCCTCGGTGCGCTACCTCGCCTACGACCTGGGGCCGAAAAACATCCGGGTGAACGCGATCTCGGCGGGCCCCATCAAGACGCTGGCGGCCTCCGGGGTGGGCGGGTTCAAGACGATGCTCAAGACGGCGGGCGAGACCAACCCGCTGCGGCGGAACGTCTCGCAGGACGAGGTGGGCACCACCGCGGTGTACCTCGCGAGCTCCTGGGCCTCCGGGGTCACGGGCGAGACGCTGTACGTGGACGCCGGCGCCAACATCGTCGGCATGTCCTTCCCCGAAAAGAAGGACGAGCCCCCCGCCGCCGCCTGACCGCCTCCCCGCAAGGGAAGGCGAACAGCCGGAACTGACCGGCGCGCGGTCCGGGCAGGCGGAGGGTGTTCGGGCACGCGCCCCCGGCCCCTCCGAGTCCGGGGGCGCTAAGGCTGCGACCTGGCCCTCGTCCCGACCGCCGAGCCGGTCGGGACTCCATGG
>CAYNUZ010000202.1:0-4606 GCA_964400385.1 uncultured bacterium
ACGGCGTCCGGCCGTGGGGCCGGTACCTCGTGCTGGCCGACGAGCCGACCCACAAGGTGGAGCGGATCGAGGTCACCCCGGGCAAGCGGCTCAGCTACCAGCGCCACGCGAAGCGGGCGGAGCACTGGTACGTGCTGGCCGGCGAGGCGCTGGTGACGCTGGACGGGACCGACGTGCGGGTGCCCGCCGGAACGGCCATCGACATCCCCCGCACCGCGTGGCACCGGGTGGCGAATCCCGGCCCGGGGCCGCTGTGGTTCATCGAGGTGCAGACGGGCGACTATTTCGGCGAGGATGACATCGAGCGATCGCAGGACGATTTCGGCCGGGCCTGACCCGGACCGCCACCACAGGAGGCTCCCATGGACCTGACGATGATCGTGCTCCGGCTCTTCCATATCTTCGGCGCGGCGCTGTGGACCGGGTTCGCGTTCTTCCTGGCGTTCTTCCTCGTGCCGGCGGTCGAGCTGACGGGCGCGGCCGGGACCACCGTGCTGCGGACGATGCTGACCCGGACCCGGTTCATGATGGCCATGCCCCTGACCGGGGCGATGACGATCATCTCGGGGTTCATCCTGCTGTGGAAGGACTCCACGGGCTTCGACCCGGCGTGGATGGGGTCGAAGACGGGGATCGTCTACTCGACCGCGGCCCTGCTGGGCGTCGTGGCCGGCATGATGGGCGGGCACACCGGCAGCATGATCGGGGCGAAAATCGCGGGGATCAGCCAGGCCGTGGACGCCGCGGGCGGGACGGTGACGGCTGAGCAGGCCGCGGAGTTCACGGCGCTGCAGCGCCGGCTGGCGGCGGGCGGCCGGCGCGTCGTCGTGATCCTGTCCCTGACGCTGGCCGGGATGATCGCGGCCCGGCACATCTTCATCTGACCGGCCGGGCCGGCGGGGGCGCGCCCCCCGCGGTCAGCCCTTCAGGATGCCGTCAATCGCCCCGAGTTCGCCGGGGGTGAACGCGGCCTGGCGCAGCGCGGCGACGTTCTCCACGATCTGCGCCGGCCGGCTGGCGCCGATCAGGGCGGAGGTCACGCCCCCCGGCCGGACCGTCCACGCCAGCACCATCTGGGCCAGCGTCTGGCCCCGGCCCCGCGCCAGCTTGTCCAGCGCGCGGACCTTGGCGAGCGTCTCCTCCTTGATGTCCTTTTCCTTGAGGAAGCCCGCCTTCGAGGCGGCCCGCGAGTCCTTCGGGATCCCCTTGAGGTATTTCGCGGTGAGCTGGCCCTGCGCCAGCGGGCAGAACGCGATGGTCCCCAGCCCCAGCTCGGACGTGACGGGCAGGAGGTCCGCCTCGATCCACCGGCCCAGCATGTTGTAGTACGGCTGGTGGAGGACGGGCGCGTAGAACCCGTTGGCCCGGCACGCCGCGACGGCCGCCCGGGTCTGGGCGCCGTTGTAGTTGCTGACCGCGCCGTAGAGCGCCTTGCCCTGGCGGATCGCGGTATCCAGCGCGCTCATCGTCTCCTCGACCGGCGTCGCGTCGTCGGGCCGGTGGTGATAGAAGATGTCCACATAGTCCAGCCGCAGCCGCTGGAGCGACCGGTCGAGGCTGGCCAGCAGGTACTTGCGCGACCCGTGGTCGCCGTAGGGCCCCGGCCACATCCCGTACCCGGCCTTCGTGGAGATGACCAGCTCGTCCCGGTGCGCGCGGAAGTCGGTGGCGAGGATCCGGCCCACCCGCTCCTCGGCCGACCCCGGGGGCGGGCCGTAGTTGTTCGCCAGGTCGAAATGGGTGATGCCGTGGTCGAAGGCGGTGCGCAGCATGGCCCGGGCGTTGTCGTGCATCGCCTTCTCGGTCGCGTGGCGGCCGGCGTCCGTCCCCGGCCCGCCGAAGTTGTGCCAGCAGCCCAGGCTGACGGCGGGAAGCTGCAGGCCGGCCCGGCCGCAGTGCCGGAACCAGTCCTTGGGCGTGGCGTCATAACGGTCGGCGCGGAAGGCGGGGGAGGCGGGTGATTTCATGCCGCCAGTATCCGGCGGGGTCCGGACGGGGTCAAGCGGGGATCCCCTGACGGCACCGCTCCATATAGAATGTGCCCTCCCGGACCGCTGGGGGTCCGATACCTTCGTTCACAAGGAGCGTCCCGCATGAAAAAGCTTCGGGTCGGAGTGGTGGGTTTAGGTATGGGGCGGAACCACATCAGCGGGTACCAGGCGCACCCCGCGGCGCAGGTGGTCGCGCTGGCCGATCCCGATCCCAAGCGGCTGGCCGCGATCGGTGACCAGTACCAGGTGCCCGGCCGGTACGCGGACGCGGCGGCGATGCTGAAGGCGGAGCGGCTGGACGTGGTCTCGGTGGCCACCCCGAACAAGTTCCACAAGCCGCTCGCCATCGCGGCGCTGCGCGCGGGCTGCCACGTGCTGTGCGAGAAACCCATGGCGATGAACGCCGGCGAGGCGCGGGCGATGCTGGCCGCGGCCCGCACGGCCCGGCGCCGCATCATGATCAACTTCTCGTACCGGTTCACCGGTCCGGCGATCGCGCTCAAGCGCGAAGCCGAGGCGGGCGTGCTGGGCGACGTCTACTTCGCGCGCACGATGTGGCACCGCAGCCGCGGCATCCCGGGGTTCGGCGGGTGGTTCGGCCAGAAGGCACTCTCCGGCGGCGGCCCGCTGATCGACCTGGGGGTGCACCGCATCGACCTCGCGCTGTGGCTGATGGGCTACCCGAAGCCGGTCTGGGTCACGGCCGGCACGTACGATGCGATCGGGCGGCGGCTGGCGCGCGAGGCGGGGAAGCGGTTCGACGTCGAGGACCTCGCCACGGGGTTCGTGCGGTTCGCGAACGGCGCGACGCTGGCCATCGAGGCGTCCTGGGCGGTCAACCGGCCGGAGGCGGAGTCCATGGAGACGCGCCTGTACGGCACCCGCGGCGGGATGGTGCACCACAACGTGAACCAGGGGTACGAGTTCGAGGGCGAGGTCTACACCGAGCAGGGCGGGAAGGTGGTGGCCCGCAAGGCCGCCGCGGTCCACCCGCCGCGCGGCGGGGCCATGCACCACTTCATCGACGCCATCGTCCGCCGCCGGCCCCACATGGCCGACGGGGCCGACGGCCTGACCGTGATGCGCCTCCTCGACGCGATCTACGCGAGCGCGCGGCGCGGCGCGCCCGTGCGCGTGGGCTGACCGCTCCGGTCGTCCCGGGCAAGGCGAGGGGCTGACCGCTCCGGTCGTCCCGAGCAAGGCGAGGGGCTGACCGGGTCAGTCGTTCCGCAGGCTGCCCGTCCCGCTGCCCAGGCGGGTGAACAGCAGCGCCGCCCCGGCCAGCGCGATGTTCTTCATGAAGTGGGCCATCTGCATGCCGGCCATCGCCGGGTCGGTGATGTCCCAGAAGTGGTGCATCAGGAACGCCGTGGGAACCAGGAACAGGACCAGCAGCCATGCCCCCAGCCGGGCGTACAGCCCGAGCAGCAGGCTCAGGCCCCCGAGGAGGATCATGCCGCCGGTGAGCGGGACCAGGAGTTCCGCGGCCGGGACATTGTTGGAGAGCGCGTAATCCACCATCTGCTGGTACCGGAGGAAGTGGTCGAGCCCCCCGAGCAGGAACACGGACGCGAACATGGCGCGGCCGAGGATCGTCACCCCGGTATTCGCCAGCTCCTCGACATCGGTCAGCGTGGCCGGCTCCTCCAGCGCGCCGTGACCGTGCAACAGGTTGTAGAACGGCAGGTGTAACATGGCCGCCTCCCGCGTGGGCGGAGGCTCCGCGACACGGGAACCCCCGCGGATGCGAATCAGGTCCGCGCCTGCGGCGGCCCCGCCCGCCTCACTCCGTGCCTCGTTCGGCCGATCTCTCCGGATCGTCCCGGTGCGGAGCGGCGCCTGGCCGCAGGGCGGATGATTCCGATGTGCAACACCGGCGTCAGGGGGTCAGGCGGGCGGAGGAGACCGTTCCGCGTCCCGGGACGCCGGCCCGTCGAAGGGTCCGGAGTGTCCTGGCATTGTGCAGCCCTCCTGATGACGGGAACGGCCGGGTGGCCCCGGAAGTTCCCTTCTGAGAGGATACGACCATGGAGCCGCAGGGGACGCTGGACGCCGGGATCACCGCCACGCTCGCGTACGCCGACCTCTTCGGGGCCGGGCTCTCGGAGCCGGAGCTGCTGCAGCGGCTGTTCGTCCCCGTGCCGGTCGGGATCGAGGAGGTCCGACGCCGGCTGGGCGCGCTGAACGGGGCGAGCGGGGTCGTGGCCCGGTCGGGCGGCCGGTACCACCTCGCCGCGGGGACGCCGCCGGCGGCCCGGCCGGAGACACCCGACCTGGCCGCGCCGCGGGCGTGGGCCCGGGCGGCCGCCGCCCTGCCGTTCGTCCGGTACATCGGGCTGACCGGGGCGCGCGCCAAAGGCGCGCCGGACGCCGACATGGACGTCTTCGTGGTCGCCGCGCGCGGCCGGGGCTATGTGGCGTTCGCCCTGCTCAAGACCGTGGGCCGCTGGCTCGCGGCGGCCCGGGGGCTCCGGCTGTGCCTCAACTACCTTGTGGACGAGGACCACCTCGCGCTGGGGCCGCGGGACGCGTTCACCGCCACCGAGTTCGTCACGATGGTCCCGCTGGCCGGGGAGGACGTCCAGGCGCCCCTCTGGGACGCGAACCGCGCGTGG
>CAYNUZ010000203.1:0-4565 GCA_964400385.1 uncultured bacterium
CCGCCAGCGCCCGCGGCGCGCCGCACCCCGCGACCTGCCACGGGACGCCCCCGCGGCCCCGGACCGGCTGCGCGGCCAGCGTGCGCGTGATGAACCGCAGCGCCTCGGGATAGCTTTCGCCCCAGTAGTCGAGGTCGTACCGCTGGGCCGCGCCCGGCAGGCCCCCCACGAACGCGTTGTAGGACAGGAATTCGTACGGGTGCAGCCGGACGAGTCGCCCGACGTGTCCCGCGGCCCACAGGGTGAGCAGGACGCCCGCCACCGCCCGGGTCCGCTGCCGATGCGGACCCGGCGGCGGCGAGAGGAGGCCGCCGAGGACCGTCCCCGCGAGCACGCACAGCGGCGGCACGATGAAGAGCATGTGCCGGATGCCGTTGAAGAGGACCGACCCGCGGAGCACCGCGAAGGCCACCGGGAACACCGCCGCGAACGCGACGAACGCGCAACGCCACCACCGGGCCCGGTCCACATCCCATCGCCCCCGGCGGGCGGCCACGCCGGCGGTGAGCAGCCCGCCGAGGAGGAGGAGCACCACGGGCTCCGGCAGCGTGATGAGCAGGTAGGTCGGGACATAGGTCCACGGGATATCCTTGGCGTCGATCAGGGCGCCGCGGAACACCACGGCGAACGGGAGCTTCGTATACCGGCTGAACTGGGCCAGGGCGTTCACGGGCCAGCCCACCGGGTCCTGCTGGGCCGCGGGCCAGGCCACCAGCATCACCACCCACCCGAGCCCCAGCACCAGCGCCAGCCGGCCGGCCACCTCGCGCCGGAGCGCCCCGGCGCCCAGCGTCGCGACGGCGGCCAGGACGAGGTAGCCCGCGAGCATGAGCCCGCCGATCCGGACCCCCCAGGTCAGTCCGAGCACCCCGGCCAGCGCCAGCAGCCGGCTCCACGGCGGATCCGGGAGCGCCTCCACCACGTCGAGGATCAGGATCAGCGACCAGAGGTACCCGGTCGCGAACGGGATGTCCTGCGGGTTGTTGAACGCGTGGCCGTACCACGCCGGCGTCGCCGCCAGCAGCAGCCCCGCGCCGCATCCGGCCGCGTCCCCGCCCAGCCGGCACCCGAGCCGCCAGGCCCCGGCCACGCCCAGCAGCCCCAGCGCCAGCGCGCATGCGTGCCACGCGGTCCACGGGGCACGGGGAACGGCGTGCGCCGCGGCGGCCGCCACCGCGTCGAATGCGCCGCCGTACAGGTTGAAGTCGGCGTTCGGGGGCAGGTCCTTCAGCCCCGAGGCGTAGTAGTGGAGGATGGCGCGGCCGTAGTCCCGGTGGTCGGGCTCATCCCAGGTCACGCCGTAGTCGCGCAGGGTCCCGGCCATCCCGGCGGCCAGCAGGAGCATCCCTCCCGCCGCCGCCCGCCGCCACGTCAAGGGGCGGCGGGGGTTTCCCGGAAGCTCAGAATTCCCACAGCGCCTTGGGCACCTCGGGGGGCAGCCCCAGGTCGAGCGGCTCGGTCGTACCCGTCGCGTTGATCAGCTCGCGCGGCACCCCGCCGTCGTCGTAGACCAGCTTGAACCGGCTGCCGTCGTCGAGCTGGACCTCCTCGATCTGGCCGTTGGACAGCGTGTGGCCGTCCGAGGCCGTCCCGTACAGGAACCGGATCCACCGGCCGTGCGAGCTCTCGCGCAGGTACTCCACGAGCCCGTACTCGCTGTTGTAGCTCATCTCCACGAACCCGCCGCTGGAGTCCTGGGCCCGGATGAGCCGGCCGTGGTCGTCATACGTCCACCGGGTGTTCGAGCCGTCCTGCCGGTCCATCCGCGTCACGTTCAGCCGGTCGTCGCACTCCCGGGTCTGGCGCGTCCCGCCGCCGGTGGACGGCTGTGACGGATCGTCGCTGCGCACCAGTTCGTCGCGCTGGACGATCACGCCCCGCTCGTCGTAGTGGTCCGTCACCACCGAGTGCTGCTGCCCGAGCACCACCTCGGTCGTGCGGTCCTCGGCCCACCGGTAGTTCATGCGCATGGCGGTGACGCCGCTCTCGTTCACGACCTCCTTCACCCGGTCCCGCTCGTCGTACACGATGCCGAACAGCACCACGCCCTTCATCCCCGTGGGCTCCATCTTCCGCACCTCGGCCAGCCGCCCGTCCTGGTCGTACCGGTACTCGACCGCCTGCTGCGTGTTGGAGGTCACCCGCGCAAGCCGCCCCTGCTCGTTGTAGGCGTAGTCCATCTGGGAACCGGTGGTGGAACGCAGCTGGGTGATCCGGCCCTCGGCGTCGTACGTGAAGAAGACCCCCGGCCCCTCGTTGGATTCGGTGGGCGTGTTCGCGCCCTGCTGGAGCTTGAGGCCGGACGGGGTCAGCCCGTATGCCTCGGTGCGGATGTTGCGCACGGACACCAGCCGCCCGTCCTGGTACGTGAACCGCAGCCGGAAGGGCAGCGGGTTCCCGATCTCGACGAGCTGCCCGGTGTTGTCGAAGGCGAGGAAGAATCCCGACTCGTCCGTCAGGCGGTACCCGGTCCCGGTGCGCGACAGCGCGTCGTCGAACCCCTCGGGCGAACGGTAGCCGCCCTGGCCGTCCGGCTTGTAGCAGAACCGCGAGCCGTCCCACCGGGTGTACTGGATGGACTGGTCCTCGTTGAAATCCAGCCGCGCCCCGAAGTTGTGCGCCCATCCCGGCCCGAACGGGCCGGGCGTCCGCTGGAGCCCGTTGTACACGCGGTAGACCATCACGTTGAGGCCCCGCCAGAGCGCGGCCGCGTCCAGCGAGCAGACGAAGAGGTTGCCCGTGAACGTGTTGATCGCCGGGGAGACGGTCAGGCCCTGGCCCAGGTTCGAGTTCGCCCCCATGGCGGCGGCGTACTGGCGGCTCAGCAGCTCGGACAGCTCCTTGAGGAACTCGATCGTGTGCTCGTCCGGCACTTCCGCGCCGGCGTGCAGGTGCGCCTCCTCCTTCGCGGCGTGGAGCGGCATCAGCGCGCCGCTGGCCACGGAATACGGGGCCAGCCGCGGCTGGTCGAGGAAGATCCCCGCCGGCAGCCCCAGGCGCCACAGGTCGGTCTGGGCCAGCCGCTCCTGCCGCCGCGGCAGGGCGATCTTGACCGAGACCGGCTGGTGGTTCGACTTGACCGTGGGGATGCCCAGCCCGTCCCGGACGAGCAGCGTCAGGCACATGGAGCCGGGAATGATGGGCTCCGAGACGGTGAACGACTTCCCCGGGGCGCCGGACTGCAGCCCGGCCCCGGCGCAGCCCCCGAGGAGCAGCAGGAGCGCCGGCGCGAACCGGCCGCGGCGCGTGGCCGCCCTCACCGGTCCACCTCGGCCACCAGGCCGTGATAGAAGGTCGCGATGGATCCCGTGACCGAGGCCACCAGCGCCCGGCCCCGGCCGGTCAGGGACCCGTGCATCCGGCCGTCGGCGTCGATCCGGTCGAGCCGCCCCAGCAGCGCCGGGTCGGCGTTCAGGCCGTACTTCGCGCGCAGCTCGTTCACCCTGGCCAGCCGGAGCGCCGGATCCGGGCTGGTCAGCGCATCGCGCAGGGCCGACCGGATCTCGTTGACCGCCCCCACGTCGATCCCCTCCCGCTGGAGGGCGGCCACCGTCGCGGGATCCCAGTCCCCGGCCCGGTCCGGCGTCGCGGCCAGGGGGATGCCGGCCAACGCGCCGGTCCCGGTCGTCACGCCGGGCCCGCCCCGCGCGGTCTCGATCGCGAGCTCCCGGATCCGCTGCGCGGTGGACGGCGGATCGCCCACGAGGTGGTGGGCCGCCACGCGCTGGGCGGCATGGTGCACGCGCTGGCCGGCCCACAAGCCGCCCCCGACCACGGCCGAACAGGAGAAGGAGAACAGGAGAGACATCAACAGTTTCCTCGACATCGGGTCCCTCAATTCTCGCCCGCCCCGCGGGACGCTGTCAATGCGCGCCGCGCGTGACGCCTTCCGCGAGCACCCGCGCGATGAACGCGCGGTAGGACCCCGCGCGGTCGCCGCCGGCCGCGAGATACCGCGTCAGCAGCCCGCGGTGGACCGCTTCCGGCAGGTCGAGCGTGCCATGCGGAAACAGCCACACCGGCCGGGGGTCGGCCAGCTCCATCCGGCACCAGCGGTCCGCGAGGGGCCGGGCGGTGCGCCCGCGGCCGTGGAACACGAGCGCGGCGGCGGCCCCGCCCCGGAACGCCGCGAGGTCCGTGCCGTCCCACCCGAGCCCGGCGCCCTCGATCCACGCCAGCGTCCGTGAGCCCCCGTCGCTCCGCGTCCGACCGACGTGCAGGGGTAGTAGATCGAACGAACCCCGAGCCGCGCCGCGGTGTGGCACCCGGGCTCCGCCCCGGACGTCGCAGCGACGTTCCCGCGCTCGCTGCCATGATGGCCGCGTCGCCCCCACTCAGGCGCTACGGCACAACCCGCCGCGGCGCGCCAACCCCGCGCACCCCTGCGGGCGTCCAATCGGGCATGCTCCCCGAGTGGGCCGTGCCAGGCGGCGTCGCGCGGGACAACCCGGAGGCTCCATGTCGATCCGTACATCCTCCCGCCCGCTCGCCGCGCTCGCCGCCGTCGCGCTGCTGCTCGGCGCGGCCGCGGTGCTCCATGCCCCTCCCGCGCGCGCGGCCGGCGA
>CAYNUZ010000204.1:0-4514 GCA_964400385.1 uncultured bacterium
CCGGCGTACGCTCACCGCGCGAAGACCATGACGGTCCCGCGGACCGGCGCCTGCCCCTTCACCCGCGCCACCCAGGCGTAGACCCCGTCCGCGACCGGGCGTCCGTCGCCCGTCCGGCCGTCCCAGCGCGCCGTCCCGGACCGCTCGCGCACCTCGCGGACGAGCGCGCCGCCGAGGGTGAAGATGTGCACGGTGGAGCCGTACGGCAACGGGCCGAATTTCACCTCCCCGCCCTGCGCGGTCCGGGGATTGAACGGGGAGGGCCACGCACGCACGGCGCCGAGCAGGGGCGGCTCGGGCGGGGCCGGCCGGTAGGCCAGCACGACCCAGTTCTTCTTCTGCGACAGGTCCGACCGCCTGGACCAGCCGACCAGCGCGACATCACCCGCGGCGTTGGCCGCCACGCCCTGCGCCATGTCGTCGAGGTTGTACCCGCTGTCGTACCCGGTCTCCCAGGCGGCGAAGCCCTGCACGGGATCGTACTCCGCGAGGGTGAAATTGCGCCCCTGGTGGATGTCGTCCCGCGAGGACTCCCCCGCCACCAGGACCCCGCCGAGCGGGTCCATGGCCACGGCCGTCGCGGTGTCGCTGCGGTCGTTCCCGCCCGTGCTCTCGCCGATCACCTTGGTCCACAGCGGGGCGCCCAGGTACGGCCCGTTCGGCGGGGCGTACATGCGGATCCACCGCTGGAAGTCCGCGGGTCCCGGCACCTGCTCCGTGCCGGCCACGAACACGGCGCCGTCGGCCGCCACCGCGACGGCGTTGCCCGCCTCCTTGTTGGGGAGATGCGCGGGATCTCCGGCATAGGCGGCGAGGGGGGACAGCGCCCCGCCCGCGGCATCGTACCGGCGCACGATCGTCCGCGTGTCGATGGTGTCGGAGGGATCGAACCGGGTCGCGGACCGCCCCATCAGGTCGTACGACAGGGACGAGCCGCCGGGCGGCGCCGGCGGCGACGGGTCGGTCACGGTCTCGTACCCGGTCACGACGGCGTTCCCGTCCGGATCCACGGCGACCCCCAGCGCCTCGTCCCACGAGGCCCCGGACCCGCCCCCGTCGAAGGTCGTTACCCAGAGCAGGGCGCCCGTCGCGGGAGCCACCTTCGCCACGAGCCCGTTGCCGAACTGGAAGAGGTCGGACCGGACCTCGGTGCCGGCCACGAACACGCTCCCGCTCACCGGGTCCACGGCCACGGCGTAGAAGACGGCCTGGTCACCGGCCGACGGGCTCGCATAGAGCGTCGTCCAGACCACGTCCCCGGCGGGGGTGTACTTGCGCAGCCACGCGTTGCCCACGCCGCCGGTCACCGAGACGCTGCCCGCCACGTACACGGACCCGTCGGGCCCCAGCGCCACCCCGAAGGCGTAGTCCGTCCCGCCGGGGATCCCGTTGTACGTCCGCGTCCAGGCCACCTGGCCGGCGCGGTCGTACTTGATCACCAGGATATCGGCCGCGGTGGTGGAGTCCGAGTACTTGCTCCACCCGGCCACGACCACGTTGCCCCCGGGATCCACCGCCACCGCCTGCGGGACATCGTCGCCGTTCACGGGATTGTTGTAGGTGGCCATCCACGCGAGGGTCCGCGTCGGGGCCGCCCCGGAGGCCAGCGCGGCGACCAGGACGCCCACGCCGAGGACTGCCCGGAATGTGCGCCCCCCTGAGATCACCGGGTCAGGAGGTCGATCACCTGGACGAGGGAGGACTTGAGCTGCTTGCGCGGCACGATCCGGTCCACGAACCCGTGCTGCATCACGAACTCCGCGGTCTGGAACCCCTTGGGCAGCTTCTGGCGGATCGTGTTCTCGATCACCCGGGGCCCTGCGAAGCCCACCAGCGCGCCGGGCTCGGAGATCACCAGGTCGCCGAGCGACGCGAAGGAGGCCAGAGTGCCTCCCGTGACCGGGTTGGTCAGGATGGACAGGTAGAGGACGCCCGCCTCGTGGAGGCGCGCGAGGGCCGCGCAGGTCTTGGCCATCTGCATCAGCGACAGGATCCCCTCCTGCATGCGCGCGCCGCCGGACGAGGCGACCGAGATGAAGGGCGCCTTTTCCGCGAGGGCGATGGTGGCGGCACGGGTGAACTTCTCCCCCATCACGCTGGCCATGCTGCCCCCGATGAACCCGAAGTCCATCACGGCCAGCACGACCGGCCGGTCGTCCATCTTCGCCCGGCCGGTCAGCAGGACCTCCTTGAGGCCGGTCTTCCGCTGGCTCTCCTTCACGCGGTCCGGGTAGGGCTTGCTGTCGGTGAACGTCAGGGCGTCCACGGGCTCCAGCAGGGCATCCAGCTCCTCGAACGACCCCACGTCCGCCAGCAGTGCGATGCGCTCCCACGCGGTCAGGCGGAAGTGGTAATGGCATTTCGGGCACACCTTCTGGTTGGCGTCCAGTTCGCGCGAGAACAGCGCGGCCGAGCACCCCTCGCACTTGATCCAGACGCCCTCCGGGATCTCCTTCTTGCCCGCCCGCACGGGCGCGATGGGCTGCTCCTTCTTCTTAAACCAGGCCATGCGCGCCCCCCCGCCTCATGCCGCGAGCCGCCCGCGCTGGAAGGCCGAGACCAGCGCGGTCACCACCCGGGGATCGAACGCCGCACCGGAGCCGTTCCGGATGAAGGCGAGCGCGTCGGGAACGCCCATGGCCTCGCGGTACGGCCGCGGGGACCGCACGGCGTCGTACGCCTCCGCGACGCCGACGATGCGGGCGAGCAGCGGAATCGCCTCGCCCCGCAGCCCCTGGGGGTAGCCGCCGCCGTCGAACCGCTCGTGGTGCGAGAGCGGGCCCGCCATGAGGTGCCGCAGCGTCGCCACCTCGCGCAGGATATCCGCGCCGTTGATCGTGTGCCGGCGCACCTGCTCGAGCTCCTGCGCGGTCAGCGGCCGCGGGGCCAGGAGCACCTCGTCGTCCACCCCGATGTTCCCCAGGTCGTGCAGGAGCCCCGCGGTGTAGGCCTGCTGCACCTCGTCGGGCGACTGCCCCAGCTCCTCGGCCAGGGTCTGGGCGATCTTCGCCACGCGCTCGGAGTGGCCCAGCAGGTGCGGGGCCTTGGCGTCGAGGAACCGGGCCAGGCCCCGCAGCAGCTCCATGATCGTCCGCTGGTCCTCCTGGGCCTGGTGGCGGTGGTCCAGCGCCACGCCCGCCTCGCGCGCCAGGATGGCCAGGACGGTCATGTCCCCCGGATCGAACCCGGTCCCCGCGCTCTTGTTGGCCACCTCGAGCACGCCGACCAGCCGCTTGGCCCCGCGGACCGGGACCGCGGCGAAGGAGGACACCTTCCCCGAGAACTCCTGGTCCAGGGGTCCCGCCAGCCACCGGTCGCCGTCGGTCGCGGAGTTGACCGGCTTGCCCTCCAGCGCCACCCAGCCGGCCACGCCGGTGCCGACCGGGAGGGGCGCCGGCCGCAGCGCGCGGTCCGTGGTCGAGACGCAGGCCAGGGTCTGGGCCCCCTCGTCGAGGAGCCAGACCGAGGCGGTCTGGGTCTTCACCATCCGCACGGCCATCGGGACGAGCAGGTCACAGATCTTCTGCCGGTCCGGGGCCACATGGAAGAGCTCGCCGACGCGCAGGAGGGTGGAGAACCGGGCCGCCTCCTCGCGCGCGCGGGCGAAATCGGATTCGCGCATGAGCTCGCGCGCGAGCCGGATGGTGAAGATCGTCAGGAGGTCCACGTCCTGTTTCGTGAACCGCTTGCGGTCGATCGTGTTCAGGAGCAGGACGGCGCCGACGCCCCGGGTCGCGCCGATCACCGGCACGCACAGGGCGTTGCGCGTCTCGCGGACGACCCAGTCCGGGCCGTCCCGCCGCAGGCGCGGCTCGCGGCGCGCATCGGGGACCAGCAGGGGCATGCCGCCCTGGACCACCTCGCCCACGATGCCCTCGCCTTCGTTGAAGAGGTGGCCGCGCACCATCTCGGCGCGGTCCCCGATCGCGGAGAGGACCGTGAGGTGGCCCTGCTCGCCCTCCCGCAGCGCCAGGACGGCGCCCTCGCACCGGACGGCCTTGACGGCCAGTTCCAGGAAGGGGGTCAGCATCTCGCGGGGGCCGGCGGCGGCGGAGAAGAGGTGCTGGAGGTTCGTCAACGCCGCCATCGTCCGGTCCTGCTGGTCCAGGACGCGGTTCAGGTTCTGGAGGGTCTCGTCCTGCTGCTGGACCTTGCCCTCCAGCGCCCGGATTTCCCGCTCCCGGACGCGCAGGGCCTGTTCGAGGAGTTCCTGGTCCTTCTTGCTGAACATCGTGCCTGCTTCTAGTTTAGCGCACGCGGGGCGGCGTGCACCTCAGCCCCGGTGTACCGCGGCGGCCATGGCGCGCGTCCAGCGCGCGATCGCGCGGCGTTCCGCCGGGCCGCGGTTCCAACCGGCGATCCGGCGGACCATGGCGCTGCCCACGATCACGCCGTCCGCATGCCGGGCCATCGCCCCGGCCTGCCGCGGGGTCGAGATCCCGAAGCCCACGACCACCGGCGCGTGCACGGTCCGCCGGACCAGGCGCAGCCGCCGCGCCAGGACCGGCGGGAGG
>CAYNUZ010000205.1:0-4505 GCA_964400385.1 uncultured bacterium
TGCCGGGCGAGGGCGCGGGGTACCACGATGCGGACCAGGAGAACCGGGGCGGGGCGTGCGGGCAGGGCGAGGGCGTGGACGTCCAGTGGGGCGGCAGCGGCGCGGCGGTGGGGTGGATCGAGGCGGGCGAGTGGCTCACCTGGAGCGTCAGCGTGACCCGGGCGGGGCCGGTCACGGTGACGGCCCGGTACGCCTCGGCGGCGGGGGGCGGGGCGTTCCGGCTCGCGCTGGACGGCAAACCGCTCGGGCCCGCGGTGGAGACGCCGACCACCGGCGGGTGGCAGGCGTGGAAGGAGCTGCCGGCCGGCACGGTGGACCTGCCGGCGGGGGTACACACGCTGCGGCTGGACGCGGTCCGGCCCGGGTTCAACCTCGACGCGCTGGAGTTTGCCGCGAAGGACTAGTTAGCGGATCGGCAGGACGAGCAGCGAGACGGAGTACGCGGGCGCGGTGTAGGCGACCGTGCTGCCCTTGATGCCGTAGACCGGCATCTCGAGGATCGCGCCGGGATTGAGCGCCGAGATCGCGTATGACTTGACCGGCCCGCCCTTGACCTTCCGGCCCGCGTCCAGCGACACCGGGAGGTCCTTGTCGAGGTTCCGGTTCACGATCACGACCCGGAGCGCGCCGGCGGCCTGGTCCAGCGCGCCGTAGACGGTGAGGTCCGGCGACGCCGCCTTCCCCGGCACGTACACGCCGGCGACCGATCCGCCCTGCGCGTCGTAGTTGCGGAAGAGCCGGTACGCCTGGAAGGCGGTCTCGGTGGGCGTCGGCGGGCCCCACTCCGCGGCCGCGTACGCGCCTTCCTGCATCAGCGCCTGCCAGATGAGCGCGTGGACCAGCGTCCCGTTGATCGAGTCGTTGCCGCCGAAGTTGTACTCCGTGACCGCGAGCTTCAGCTCCGGCAGCTCGGCCTTGATCCAGCCCTGGACGCGGCGCAGGAGGAACATCGGCTCGTCAATCCAGGTGGAGTACCCCTCGCCGTTGGCCGCGTACCCGGGCTCCCACCACGTCCGGACGGTGTCGAGCCGGACCTTCCGGGCGAGCGCCGCCGCGGCCGGCTTCCAGTCCTTCTCGCTGTTGACGATCCGGCCCGCGTCCTTGATGTAGACCTCCGGATAGTCGTGGATGTCAATGACGTCCACCAGCAGCCGGCCGGTCTTCTTCTTGTACGCGGCGAGCTGCTGGATGTACCAGTGCAGGAAGTAGTCCGCGTGGTGCGCCTTCGAGTCCGGCGCCGGGGCGTACCCCTTGTCGGTCGCGTCGGCGGCGGAGTACTTGATCCCCAGCCAGCCCCACTCGACCGGGCCCCAGACCTGGGCGGCGGGATCGGCGTCCTTGATGGCGTTGGCGTAGTCCATCGTCCGCTGCCAGGCCTCGTCGTACGAGAGCTTCCCGGGGTGGATGTCCCGGTGGGTGCTGTGCCAGATGCCCGGCTCGTTGTCGAGCGCGTACGCGCGCCGGATGCGGCCGTCGGCCGGGCCGTATTTCGCCTTCAGGTACGCGATCCACTCGCCGACATATGCCGCGGTGATCGGCTTGCCCGCGTCGTTGGGGTCGTTGACGATGGGGGTCCCGTCGGGCTTCTCGCCGTTGCCCCAGTCGGGATGCGCCGTGTCCGCCCGCTTCTGGGCGCCGTACTTCGCGACCGAGAACGAGGAGCTGTGGTTGTCCTTGGCCACCCAGCCGATGGTGGGGACGGTCATGAGCGTCGTGATCCCGAGCTCGGCGTTGTGCTGGAGGGTCTGGTGGTACCAGACCGCGTCGGGCGACGCGGCGTTGGCGCCGCCGTTGACGAAGAACCAGTCGTTGCCGGCCGCGTCGTTGCCGGTCTTCCAGTCGAACCGGGAGGCGCGGTTGCCGCCGAACCGCTCGAGGGCGATCCGCGCGATCGTGCGATGCTCCTCCTTGGCCCAGCTCACGCCGAAGATGAGCGGCGAGATCGCCGGGCCGGGGTGCCTGAGGTCGAGGGAGGCCTTGACCGGCCGGTCGGCGGCGGGCGCCGGGGCCGCCAGGGCCAGTGCCGTGAAGAGCGCGCCGCGCCAGGGGGTCAACACGGGGGTATTGTACGCAACCCGGCGGCGGGGAGTACCATGGCGGGGATGACGCCGTCCAAGCCGTCCGTCCCCGTCCTGCCCCCCGTCGTGGCGGGGCTGTGCCTCATCGGCGCGGGGCTGCTCCAGGCGGCGCTCAAGGGGCCGCGGATCCTGGCCCCGAACTGGTGGTACACCGGCGCGTTCTGCGTGGCGGCGGGGTTCTTCGTGGGGGGCAGCGCGCTGGTCCTGTTCCGCCGGACGGGAACGCCGCCGGATCCGCGGGAGCTCCCGACCGGCCTGATCACCGACGGCCCGTTCCGGGTGACGCGCAACCCGATGTACCTGGGCATGGCGCTGATCCTGCTCGGGATCGCCCTGTGGCGCGGCGACGCGCTCCTGCTGGCCGCCCCGGCGGCGTTCGTGCTCGTCATCAACTTCACCCGGATTCCGGCGGAGGAGAGGCTGATGGAGGAGTTGTTTGGGGATGAATTTCGCAAATACAGAAAGAAAGTGAGGCGCTGGATTTAAGGCCGTCAGTGCCTCCCTCACCCCCCGAGCCCCCTCTCCCTGAAAGGGAGAGGGGAAAGAAAGAGCCGCTAGTTTTCCCTACCCTCACCCCCAGAGCCCCCCCTCTCCCTGAAAGGGAGAGGGGAAAGAAGGAAGCGCCCGACTAGAGTCTGACTCTTTTGCCGCTGTGGTTGGACTGCACACCGGCGGAGAGTATTTCCTGGGCTAGCACTCCGGTTTCGGCGGAGCAGACGGGGGTAAAGGGCTGGCCGGTGCGGATGCAGTGCACGAAGTGCTCGGGGCCGTTGCGGCGGCCGACGGGCATCGGGGCCAGCGGGATCTCGCGCACCTTCGTGCGGTCCTCCGCGCCCCAGTGCGAGTAGTCCTTGGGGTTGGTGTGCGACCGGATGAGCTTCCCGTGCCGGGTCTCGAGCGTCCCGCGGTCGCCGAGGAACCACGACTCGTGGTAGTCGGGGTTCTGGGTCCAGCTCGCCTGGGTCACCAGGATCCGCTTGTCGTAGATCGCGGTGATGATCGCGTTGTCGTCCACCGGGAAGTTCTTCTTGACCAGGTTGCCCGCCACGCCCATCACCTGCCTGGGCCGGCCCCAGAGGGTCGCGAAGATCGCCGCGCCGTAGCAGCAGTAGTCGATGATCGCCCCGCCGCCGTTCTCCTTGCGGTCGTAGAGCCAGCCGTAGAAGTACGGCGTGCACCCGGCCTCCTTGGGCCCCTGGTGCGACATGTGGACGCGGGCGTGGAAGACGTGGCCGAGGTCGCCGGCCTTGACCATGGCCATCGCCTTCGTGAGGGCCGGGCTCCAGGCCGTGGGCCAGTTCACCATCAGCCGCACCCGGTGGCGCGCCGCGGCCCGGGCCATGCGCTTCGCCTGGTCGGCGGTCGCGGCCATCGGCTTCTCCACCATGATATGGAGGCCGTGCGCGGCGGCGGCCTCGGCGACCGGGCCCGCGCCGGCGTTGGTGGTGCAGATCATCACCGCGTCGGCGTCCACGGACCGGAACAGCGCGCGGTAGTCGCGGAAGACGGCGCGCACGCCGAACTCCTTCGTGATCTTGGCCAGCAGCGGGGGATTGGGATCGGCGGCCCCGACCAGTTCCACGTTGGGGAGCTTCCTGAACGCGGGCAGCATCGCCCAGACGTGATCGTGCACCAGACCCGCCACGACGACCCGGAATTTAGCCATGAGTGAACCCTCCGTTGCGCTGGACTTGGCCGCATTGTAGCGCCACAATGGGCGGGATGTCCGAGCGCACGCGCGTCACCCCGGCCGCCTCCCGCCCCACGGCCGGCCGGCGCCTCATGGTGATCGGCGCCCACCCCGACGACTGCGAGTTCCAGGGGGGCGGGCTGGCCGCCTTCTGCGCCCGGGCGGGGTGGACGGTGCGGTTCGTGGCGGTCACCAGCGGGAACGCCGGCCACCAGGACATGCGGCCCGGGCCGCTGGCGGCCCGGCGGCTGAAGGAGGCCACCCGGGCGGCGGCGCACCTGGGGGCGGAGTTCGCCACCCTGGGGGAGCCGGACGGCCGGCTGTTCGTGGACGACCGGACCACCGGCAAGGTGGTGGGCGCGATCCGGGCCTTCCACCCCGACGTGCTGGTGTCCCACCGGACGTGCGACTACCACCGCGACCACCGGTATGCCGCGCAGCTCGTGCTGGACGCCTCCTTCATCCTCCAGGTCCCGCTGGCGTACCCGAAGCACCCGCCGATGACCCGGATGCCCGTCATCCTCTATTCCTACGACTCGTTCACGGAGGGCCCCGCCTTCCGGCCGCACCTGGTGGTGGACATCGGGAAGGTCCACGCGGCGGTCGTGCGCGGGCTGATGGAGCACGAGTCGCAGTGGCTGGAGTGGATCCCGTGGGTGGATGGCCGCAAGGAGGTCTCGATCCGGCGGCCGCGCACCGACCGCGGGGCGGCGGCGGCGGAGCTGGGGGCCCACGCG
>CAYNUZ010000206.1:0-4501 GCA_964400385.1 uncultured bacterium
CGGCCATGCGCGACGGCGCCCTGTCGCCCGCGGAGGCCCGGTCGTACCTCGGGCTGGTGCGGGACAACCTGGCCGCGGTCCGGAAGACCGTCTACGCCCCGCTGGGCGCGGGGGACGCGGCCGGCCAGCTCGTGGCGCCCATGGAGCACATCCGCAACCGGCTGTTCGACCTGCTGGCCGGCATGCGCCGGGGCGAGCTGTCCGACGGCAACGCGGCCGACTACCTCCTCCTGCTCGGGGGCGCGCTGGCCGGCGTGCACAAGGCGGCGCTGCGCCTGCGCTGAACCGGGCCGCCCCGCGGCGCGGCCGCCCCCCGGCAGCAGGATCACGAAGGTGTTCGGCGGTGCCCCGTATGGCCTGACCCGCCCCGGGCCTGCTCGAATGGGGGTGGAAGACCACGGCCCGGCGGGATGCCACCCGCCGGGACTAAGATGGCTTCGAGGGGAGCAGGGGGACAGCGCCATTCGCCGAATCACCGTCCGTCAGGCCGTCCTGGCCGCCGCAATGCTGTTCGCGCCCGGCGCCGGGCACGCCGATTGCGCGACCGACGTGGGGGCGAATCCCACCCCGCTGGGCCCCTACCTCTTCCCGAACTGGACCCTGGCCCACGTGGCGAGCTTCACGATCGAGGAGTGCGCGGACGCCACCTGCGCCTTCTGCGCGAACGGACCGATGTCCGGGCTCACCATCGCCAACCTCGGGACCGCCGGCAGCGCGGACGTCACGAAGCTGTACTGGCGCATCACCTGCGGCGGCCTGGACACCGGGTACCAGACGATGACCTATGCGGGCACGTTCAACTTCTCGTGGGGCGCGTCCAACGCTTGGACCTGGTCGGGGGTCTCGGCCTGGGCGGACGCGTGCGCGGGGTGCGCGTGCGGCATGGCGCTGGACATCTACGCGGACCTCGCGCCGTGCCCGGCCGACGGGAAGACGGTGCAGATGGCGCTGGGGTTCAACGACGTGCTGAACCCGGGCTGGCCCGGCGGGCTCTACGACTCCTGCGCGTGCGCCGCGCCGTGGGCGCAGGTCGCGGACCCGCTGATCCGGTTCATCAAGTACGTCGCCAAGGTCGGCGATCCGGACGTCGTCGCCCCCGGCGACACGCTCACGTACACGATCTACTACGGCCGGCCGGGGACCACCGCGCTCTCGAGCGTGACGGTCCTCGACACGCAGCCGCCCTTCACCCACTACCTGCCGGGATTCGGGACCGCGCCCGACCCGCTGTGGGATCCCGACCCCGGCCCGCCCCTGCGGCTGCGGTGGACCCAGCCGGGCGGCGTGACCACGGGGGGGCCCACGGGGGAGGTGGACTTCCAGCTCACGGTGGACTGGGGGAACGGCGAGAGCTTCGAGCCGGGCTCCGGCGACGTGGCGGCGCCGGAGGGCTCGTGGCTCGTCAACTCGGCCGCCGCGACGTTCAACGGCACGAGCTGCCCGGCCCAGACCTTCTTCTCCGATCCCACGCAGACCGTGGTGCGCCGGTTCCTCTTCTGGAAGGTCGGCGACAACGACGTGCTGTACTCCAACGCCCTGGGCCAGCCGCCCGACGAGATGACCTACGCGATCTTCATCAAGAACACCTCGCTGTCGAAGACCTGGTGGAACGTCTCGATCTGGGATACGGTCCCGGCGGAGCTGGATCCGTGGGGCACCGGGTTCGGGCTCGAGGACCCCTGCACGGGGTGGACGATGACGCCGAGCGGGTGCGCGGCCGCGTCCGCCGGCTGGATCGTGAACGCGGCCAAGGCCACCCTCCTGACCTGGAAACTGGACATGCCGCCGCAGCAGACGCTCGAGCTGCACTGGAAGGCGTCCGTCCGCCCCACGGTCACCGCGGGGGCCACCGCGATCAACATCGCCAGCGTGCTGGAGCTGGGCCGCGCCGGGGTGTTCAACGGGACCGGCAGCTCCGGCGTCCCGCGGCGGTTCACCCACCAGGCGGCGATCGTGCTCCAGACGACGTACGTGAGCTACATCGGCATCGCGGCGGCGAACAACAACTTCTGGACCTGCTCCAACACCGGCCCGATGGCGACCCAGACCTACTGGATCTCGTTCTTCCCGCTCAACAAG
This sequence comes from uncultured bacterium, assembly GCA_964400385.1. Lineage (GTDB taxonomy): Bacteria > Oederibacteriota > CAKKQC01 > CAKKQC01 > CAKKQC01 > CAYNUZ01. The sequence goes on from CAYNUZ010000206.1 coordinate 2,080, forward strand.
AAGGCGGACTTCAACCTCTACGAGCAGCTCCACAACGGCGACGCGTTCGAGGCCGTGGGCGGCGCCAGCCCGTCCATCAACGGGTACGTGGGCGGGTGCCTGACGGGCGGCGCGTCCTGGATCCCGGGGTGCAAGGTCGAGCGGGCCCCGGCGCACTACAAGCCCGCGGCGTTCGCCGCCTGCCCGGGCCCCACGAACATCCACCACCTGTACAAGCTGGTCTCGAACTCGCCGCTCCTTTGGGAGCTGCTCACCGCCGACCTCAAGAACGACGCGGACGCCTCGACGTACGACGGGACGACCAGCCTGACCTACGGGGGATACACGAGCTACAGCTATTCGCGGATGAACACCTACCCGCAGTTCACCGACGCGCTGTACATCGTCAACACCTCGGCCGTGACCCCCACCACGGTGCACGTCTTCCAGTGGGATCCCGCGACGCTCTCCTGGAGCTACCAGGCCACGTCGGACATCAACAAGGAGAGCATGTGGCTCTACAACCCCGACACCGCCGAGTCGTACCGCGTGATCTCGTCCGACAGCCCGATGATCATCTTCAAGGGGTACCCCGGGATCGGCGCGGGCGGGGCCTTCAACGACTCCGGGTCGCAGGCGCCGAACAAGGAGAACGGGTACCTGGTCTCGACCACGGTGCCGGCCACGTTCTACGCGTTCTGCGGCGGCCCGGCCAGCGACGGCGCCAGCCTGGTGGTGGGGAACGTCGGCGCCACCGACGCCCGGTACGAGATCTGGGAGTACTTCTCCGACACGCCGACCGTCACGAACCCGACCACCACGCACCTGACCACCCAGCTCCTCGGCAATTCGGGCTCGTGGACCATGCTCGCGGTGGACAGCGTGCCGGCCGGGCTGGCCAACGCGAACAACCCCCACGTGTACGGCGCGGGGTACGACCGCCTGATCAACGACACCTACACGATGTACAAGGTCAAGCTGATCTCCGGCGGTGCCATCCAGGTCTACAACGGCCGCGACGTCTACAGCGGGTACGGGTGCGGCTCGGTCATGCACGCGGTGACGCCCCCGCTGGGGACGCAGTACTGGTTCCAGGAGTCCGAGGCGAACAACGACTGCGGCGGCGCGGACAACGACATCATGACGCTCGACTTCTACTGCCCCCGGCAGGGGACGGTGGTGACCGCGGTGTCCGGCGACGGCGCGAGCGCCTCGTACACCACCCCGGGCGCCGACTCGTGCGTCTCGTTCAAGCACCTCACCACGCCCGCGGCGCCCGGACGGCGGAACTGGAAGATCACCTCGGTGGGCGGGGTCATCGCGGTGGCGCACCAGATCCACTGCCAGCTCGCGGAGAAGATCTACACCGCCCCGTTCCTCAACCAGGGCGTGCACTACACGATCATCGCCCCGCCCACGGCCTTCGCTGGCCAGAGTTTCTGGATCACCGTGCTGGTCTCCTCGACCGGCGGCGCGACCCAGACCGACTACTGCGGGACGACCTCGTTCACCTCCACGGATCCGACGGCCCAGATGTCGGGCGTGGGGATGGACACGTACAACTACACCTGGGACTCCAACGACGTCGCCGCGGCGTGCAAGGGCGCCGGGTGCGTCAACGGGTGCGACAACGGGGTGGCGGTGTTCGTCAACGTCACGCTGACGAAGCTGGGGCTCCAGACCATCGTGGCGGCGGACACGATCGACGGGTCCATCACCGGGCTGGGCACGATCATGGTGGTCGGGGCGGACGTCCGCCTGTCGAAGCAGCCGCAGCTCAGCATCGCGGCCTCGGGCGACACGGTGCAGTTCCGGGTCTGCTGGAGCAACTATTCGTCGGCATCGGCGTTTTCCTTCGTGATCACGGACGCGGTGCCGATGGGCACGACGTTCGTGCCCGAGGCCGGGACCGCGACGTTCAATTGCGGCAGCACCGACGGGGTGGCGGTGGACGTCACGGCCTCGGGCTCCACTTCAGCCGTCATGCCCCCGGCCGCCTCCTTCGCCGCCGGCAATCCGCCGCTCGGCACGCGGTGGCTGCGCTGGACCGTCCCCATGGCCGGCGTCCAGACCACGGGCTGTGTGTGCTACCGGATCACGGTGAACTGACCTCCGCGCCCCCCCGGGCCGGCCGCCCGGGAGTGCTACGATATCGGCTCATGACCCGCCGGTTTTTCCACCCATTGCTTGCCGCCGGGATCGTCGCATCCCTGGGCAGCAACGCTTCCGGCGCGCTGGTAGTCCGGGACACCTGGACCCTGGGCGACGACCATCCCCGGGATGTCGCCCTCTCGCCGGACGGGGCCACCCTCTTCATCGCCACCTTCGTGCCCGATGACGCCACCGGCGGCAAGGTGAAGGCGCTCGCGGTGGCGACCGGCCGGCCGGCGGGGCGGGACATCGCGGTGGGGGGGGACCCGCAGGCGCTGGCCCTCGCGCCGCG
>CAYNUZ010000207.1:0-1292 GCA_964400385.1 uncultured bacterium
ACGCGGGGGTCGCGGTCGCGGCCGGCCCGGAGCCGGCGCAGGTGTGCGGGGCGGCGGCGGCGGTGGTGGAGGCGGCTCCCCGTGCCGGCGGCGGCATCCGGCTCATCGTGCACGAGCATGCGACCCACCCCGTCACCGTACGGGTGTCCGTCACGCTCCGGAACCTGGTGCCGGACGGCGCGTGGTCCCCGGAGCGGACCCTGCCGGGCCCGGGCGACTACCTATTCGGCTCCTTCCGGCTCGCCCGGCCCGGGGCGGCGTGGCACGTTGACTGGGGTGTCCGGACCCTCTCCGGATCCGCCCTGGCATGGCACGATCCGGCCGTCGTGTATGAACTGCCCTTCGCCCCCAGGACCGTACACCGCGTGACGCAGGGCCCGCACAACTCGGCCACCTGGTACGGCGGGGGCGGGTGCGCCATCGATTTCGACCTGCCGGAGGGGACGGAGGTGTATGCCGCCCGCGCGGGGCGGGTCGTGGGATTCCAGTCCGCCTGTTGCTGCGGTGGAACGGACAAGCCGTATCCCTCCAACTACATCGTCGTCCAGCACGCTGACGGCACGCTGGGCGACTACGAACACCTGCGGCCCGGCGGCGTGGCGGTACGGCTCGGCCAGTGGGTGACGCCCCGCGATGTGATCGGTGCATCGGGGACCACGGGGGCTTCGTCGGGGCCGCACCTGCATTTCGGCGTCCTGCAGGTGGGCCCAGGGCTCACGTGGGTTCCGCAGACGTTACGCTTCCACGTCGCGGGCCGGTGGTGGCCGGTGACCCTCGCGACGGGCCAATCCGTCGCCCGGCCGCCGGCCCGGAACCGCGGATGAGGTACGATGTTCGACGGAGAGATGTCCGAGTGGTTTAAGGAGCACGCTTGGAAAGCGTGTGGGGAGCCGATGGAATCTTCCGGCGACCCGCTCCTCTCCGGTCAATCCAACGATTCCATCGGCTCCCCGGCACAGAGGTAAGTACACCATTGATGATCGTCGCCGCCTGCGGCGGCGCTGGTGCCAAGGGGGAAGAGGCTCCCGCGCCAAAATTTCATGTAGGATCATTGGCGGAGAGATGTCCGAGTGGTTTAAGGAGCACGCTTGGAAAGCGTGTAAGGGGGAAACTCCTTCCCGGGTTCGAATCCCGGTCTCTCCGGATTCATTCCACGGGTCGTTTCCCCCTTGGCACAGAGGAAGGTACACCATTGATCATCGTCGCCGCCTGCGGCGGCGCTGGTGCAATAGGGGGCAACTCCTTCCCGGGTTCGAATCCCGGTCTCTCCGGATTCATTCCACGGGTCGTTT
>CAYNUZ010000207.1:1392-4474 GCA_964400385.1 uncultured bacterium
AAGGTACACCATTGATCATCGTCGCCGCCTGCGGCGGCGCTGGTGCAATAGGGGGAAACTCCTTCCCGGGTTCGAATCCCGGTCTCTCCGGATTCATTCCACGGGTCGTTTCCCCCTTGGCACAGAGGAAGGTACACCATTGATCATCGTCGCCGCCTGCGGCGGCGCTGGTGCAATAGGGGGCAACTCCTTCCCGGGTTCGAATCCCGGTCTCTCCGGCTTCCTCTCTCCTACCGGCGACGTTTGAAGAATTGCATCAGGATGCCAGCGCAGGCCCGGGGCATCACCGGGCCTGCGCTGGAAAAACGATGATTCGCTGCCTTGCCAGCGGGAATCCGCGCGCCGAAGACCACCGCGTCGAGACGGGCCAGCACGATTGCGCCGGCGCACATCGGGCAGGGCTCCAGCGTGGTGTAGAGCGTGCAGCCGGTCAGCCGCTCGTTGCGCAGGCGCTTCGCGGCGCGCTGGATCGCGAGCAGCTCGGCGTGGGCCGCGGGATCGCGGCGGGAACGGATCTCGTTGCGGCCCCGGGCGATGACCCGGCCGTCATGCACCACGACGGCGCCGACCGGGACCTCGCCGCGCCGCGCCGCCAGGCGGGCCTGGGCGAGCGCCAGTCGCATGAACGTGGGGTGGGCGGATTTAGCGGCCAAGGAAAAAAACCCGCGCCCTGAGAGATTCGAACTCCCGGCCTCCTGGTTCGTAGCCAGGCGCTCTATCCAGCTGAGCTAAGGGCGCATCGCGAACGTACATCAATATACACGGACTCCGTCGGGGATCAGTCCTCGGTGGCGGGGAGCTTCCGCTCCCAGATCGCGTGGCCGCTCGAGAGCTTCTCCGGCAGGTCCACCAGCCCCAGCTTGTCGAGAAAGACCTTCGCGCCCTCGTGCTTGGGATGAAGGCGCACCCGGACGAAGGCGATGCCCTGCGGCCGGGCCCAGTCGTACAGCCCCGTGAAGAACTCCTTCCCGTACCCCTGGCGTTGGTGCGCCTCGGCGAGGATCAGGAGGCCGACGAAGACCGTGGTCTCGGTGGGGAACCCGAGGACCATGTGCGCGATGCCGATGAACCCCGGCTTTCCCTTGAGCGCGATGCCGAGCGGGTAGACCGCCGCGCGCGAGACGCCCGGCGGGGGGTCGCCCGCGATGAGGCCGGTCAGGAGGTCCACGACGAAATCCGCGTCCGGGGGGGCGCCGAACTCCGCCTCGATGAACTTCGGGGAGCCGAGCAGCGGCGCGCTCGCGGTGGCGCCCAGCTCGGGGGAGAGGAACACGATGTCCAGGCGGGCGGTGGAGAAGAGCGCCTCGGCCTGGGCCACGCTCATTCCGGCCGGTCCCGGGCTTCCTTCTGGACCACCAGGTACATCGTGGATCCCTGCCGCTCGATCAGGAGGAGGATGCCGTCCTTGTCGCCGATCCGGGCGCGCGCGGCGAGGAAGTCCTTGAGCGTCGCGATGGGCTGCTGCTCGATCTCGCGGATGATGTCGCCCCGCTGCACGCCGGAGGCCAGCGCGGGCGAGTCCGGGTCCAGCTTCATCACCACCACGCCCTCCGCGTCCCGCGCCTCGAGGTGCTGCGCGAGTTCGTCGTTCAGGGGGGCCAGGGTCATGCCCAGCCAGGTGGTCTCGTTCGGCTCCCCGGCCGGCGCGCCTCCCGGTTCCCCGGCCGTTTCACGCGCCGCCGCGTGGCTCTCCTCCCGGAGGGCCACGGGGACGGTGAGCTTCTGGCCCTTGCGGTACACCTCGAGGGTGACGGTGTCCCCGACCCGGCGCTGCTGGACGGTGGCCCGCAGTTCGTTGGGCTCCTTGAGCGGCTTCTTGTCCACGCTCAGGATGATGTCCCCGGGCTTGAGCCCCGCCTTCGCGGCGGCGGAATCCCGGAGCACGGCCGACACCTCCATGCCGCCGCCCGGCGGCAGGCGGAGCTTGCGGGCCACGTCCGGGGTCACGGCCCGGTACTGGATCCCCAGCTGCGCCCGGATGATCCGGCCCTCCTTGATCAGCCCGGCCATGACGTTCTTCGCCACGTTGACGGGAATGGCGAACCCGATGCCCACGGACCCGCCGCTCGGGGAGTAGATCATGGTATTGATCCCGATCACCTCGCCCTTGATGTTGATGAGCGGCCCGCCCGAGTTGCCCCGGTTGATCGAGGCGTCGGTCTGGATGAAGCTCGTGTACCGGGCGCTGCGCGAGCCGCTGGACTCGTCGAGCATCCGGCCCTTCGCGCTGATGACGCCGACCGTCATGGTGTTCTCGAGCGCGAACGGGTTGCCGATGGCGATGGCCCACTGGCCCACGTGGATCTTCTCCGAATCGCCCAGCGGCGCCGCGGTGAGCGTGGTGTCGGCCTGGATCTTGAGGACGCAGAGGTCGGTGTCCTCGTCCTTCCCCACGATCTTCGCCTTGTATTCCTTGCCCGTCAGCAGCTTCACCTTGACGTTCCGGGCCTGGCCCACCACGTGGGCGTTGGTGAGGATATACCCCTCGGGCGAGACGATGACGCCCGAGCCGGCGCTCATCACGTCCTGCCGCTGCTCCGTCGGCGGCGGCGCGTTGAACCACTGCCGGAAGAAGTCGTCCGCGAAGTCGTCGCCCCACGGCGAGGAGCGCTGGACGATGGTGTAGGAGGCGACGACGCTGACGACCGCGGGCCCGACCTTGTCGGAGACGTCCACGAAGGCCTTCTCCAGCGCCTCGGCGTCCACCGCACCCACGGCGCGGGCGGACGGGGCGGGCAGGCAGGCGAGGGCCGCGGCGGCCGCGACCACCGCCCGGCGGAGAAGGGGAGCGAAAGCTGATCCGGCCTGCTGCATCGTGATTTCCGTGTCCCGGCTTGATGCTACCATGTCTTTCGTCATGTCCTCAATGGATTTCGCGGTCCAGCAACTCCTGAACGGCCTCACGCAGGGGATGGTCTACGCCCTCATCGCGCTCGGGTACACGATGGTCTACGGGATCGTGGAGCTGATCAACTTCGCGCACGGCGAGGTCTTCATGGTCGGCTCCTTCGCCGGGCTGCTGGCGGCCGCCGCGCTCGCCGCCGGCGCGCCGGGCGCCCCCGCCTGGCTGGTCCTCCCCGTC
>CAYNUZ010000208.1:0-4473 GCA_964400385.1 uncultured bacterium
GCCAGGACCGCGGCGAGCGCGGCGCACCCGGCCGACGCCAGCCCCAGCCGGAAGGGCGGTCCGCCCACCGGCACGGCCGCGGCGAGCCGCCCGAGCAGCAGGTACAGCGGGTACCCCGGCGGGTGGGTGAGGCTCAGCGTGAGCGCGGCGGTCGAGAACTCCCCGCTGTCCTCCAGCGCGATCGTCGGCGCGATGAGCGGCAGGACCGCCGCGAACACGCCGAGAAACAGGACGGCGCCGGCGCGCACGCGCGTCCCCGGCGTCAGTTGCCGGATTCGAGGCGGTCGGCGAGCGCCACCGGCAGCCCCGATTCGCGGATCTTCCGCTGGGCCGTCGCGATGTCGTACGCCACCCGCGAGAGGGTGACCGTGCCGGCCAGGGTGTCGTAGAGGGCGTACGCGGCCTGCGGGTTGCCGTCCCGGGGCTGGCCGGCCGAGCCGACGTTCACCAGGTACCGGCCGCCCTCCTCGAGGTAGAGGTGGTCGCCCAGGAACCGGAAGTACTGCTGTTCGCGATGGACGAGGACGAGGGGCTGGTGGGAGTGCCCCACGAACGTGAGCCGCGCCCCCGTGGCCGCGAACGCGCGGATCATGTCGCCCTGCTTCATGTTCGGCTGCACGTAGTGCCAGGCGGCCGGTTCGTAGGGGGAGGCGTGGACCAGCAGGACGTCGCCGTGGGTCACGGTCAGCGGCAGGCCGCGGAGCCAGGCGCGGGTGGACTCCGTGAGCCGCCCGGCGGTCCACTGGACCGCGTTGCGCGCCTGGGGATTGAAGTGCTCCGCGGGCTCGGCGCCGGCGCAGGCGGCGTCGTGGTTGCCCAGCACCACGGATTCCGCCGACTGGCGGACCCGGTCGGCGCACTCGTTGGGCTCCGCGCCGTAGCCCACCACATCGCCCAGGCACCAGATCCGCTCGGCCCCGTCCCGCTCCATGGCCCCCAGGACCGCCGTCAGCGCCTCGAGGTTGCCGTGGACGTCGGAGAAGATCCCGTACTTCACCGCCTGGCGTTCAGCGCGGGGGGCGGTGCCGGCGCAGGTGGGCCCGGATGGTGACCGCGAGCCGGCGGCGGGCCTCCTCGGCGCTGGCGCGGGGAATGGTGCACCCCGCCGCGTAGGCGTGGCCGCCGCCCCCGAACGCCTCCGCGATCTTGTGCACGGGGGTCGTGGACTTGGCCCGCAGGCTGACCCGCACGTCCCCCGCCGGGGTCTCGCGCAGGAAGGCGGCCATCTTGACCCCCTTCACCGCGCGCGGGTACTCCACGAAGTCCTCCACGTCCTCCTCGGTCGCCTGCATGCCGCGGAAGTCCTCCTGCGTGACCGCCATCCACGCGACGCCGTCGCGGACCGTCAGGGAATCCAGCGCCCGCGCCAGGATCTTCATCCGCCGCAGCGGCATCCGCTCGAAGATCTGTTCGCCCACCAGCCGCGGGTTCACCCCGGCCTCGACGAGCTGCGAGGCGAGCCGCAGGACCTCGGGGGTGGTGTTGTTGTAGCGGAACCCGCCGGTCTCGGTGTACAGGCCCACGTAGAAATTGAGCGCGATGTCCCGGGTCATCGGGACCCCGAGCATTTCCCGCAGGGATTCGGCGAGCATGATCGTCGCCGGGGCCGAGGTGTCCACGAGGTTGTAGGTCCCGTAGGCCGCGTTGTTGAGGTGGTGGTCGATGTTCACGACCACCTTCGCCCGCCGGGTCAGGGCGCCGCAGTTCCCCGCCCGTTTGGGGGTGGCGCATTCCAGGACCACCGCGACGTCGAACCGCGCCGGCAGCCCCTTCGGCCCGGTCCGGATCCCGCGGGAGCCGGGCATGAAGGCGTACCGGTCCGGCACGGGGTCCTCGTTGGCCATCCAGACCCTGACACCCAGCGACCGCAGGGCGAGCGCCAGCGCGAGCTGGGAGCCCAGCGCGTCGCCGTCGGGGCGCTGGTGCACGGTGAAGACCACCGTGCGGGCCGAGCGCAGGACGCGCGCGACGGCCTCGAAGGCGAGGGGGGCGGCTCCGCGTCCCGCCCCGGGCGGGGCGGCCGCCCCGAATGCCGCCTTTCCCGGGGTGCTCATGCCGACCCGGCCTTGAGGGTGTTCAGCAGGTCGGTGATGCGCTGGCTCTCGGCCAGCCCCGGGTCGTAGGCGAAGACCAGCTCCGGGATGTTCTTGAGCCGGATCCGGACCTTGAGTTCGCGCCGGATGAACCCGGCCGCGTGCATGAGCCCGGCGATCAGCCCGTCGCGCTTCGCGTCCGTCAGCAGCGTGGAGACGTGGACGCGGGCATGCGACAGGTCGGGGGAGACCTCCACCCGCAGGATGGTGAAATCCTGGTCGGTCACGCGCGGGTCGTGGACCGTGCGCCGGATGATGTCGGAGAGCTCTTCGCGGAGGAGGTCGGCGACCTTGAGCAGGCGTCGGTTGGCCACGGCATCACCTCATTTCGCCCGGGCCGGGCCGGACGGCAATGCCGCCATTGTACGGGTCGCCCCGGTCGCCGGGCAACGCGCCGCCGGGGTCACGCCAGCCGCAGCTCGGATTCCAGCACGTGCACGGCATGCCGTTCCTCGACATGGCGGCGGACCTCCTGCAGGGTGGCCTCGGCGCGGACGGCCTCGGTATTCACGGTGGCGACGGCCAGCGCCGCCCGCTGCCAGGCATCCTGGTGGTCCACCTCGGCCACCGCCACGTTCCAGGTCCGGCGGAGCGATTCCACCAGGGGCCGCAGCAGGGAGCGCTTGTCCTTGAGGGACTGGGCGTCGGGCAGGAAGAGCTGGAGGGTGAGGATGCCGACCGTCACGCCGGGTCCCGCCGGGTCAGATCCGCAGCTTCTCCTGGACGAGGTTCTGGGTGAACATCTCGATGAAGTCGCCGGGCTGGAAGTCGTTGAAGCCGTCGAGCGAGATCCCGCACTCGTACCCCGCCGCCACCTCCCGCACGTCCTCCTTGAACCGGCGCAGCGAGGAGAGCGTGCCCTCGTGGGTCACCTGGCCGCCGCGGATCACGCGCAGCTTCTCCCCGCGCACGGCCTTGCCGGTGGTGACGAAGCAGCCCGCGACGGGCCCGCGCGGGGTGCGGAAGGTGGTGCGCACCTCGATCCGGCCCAGCGCCACCTCCTCGATCTTGGGGGCCAGCAGCCCCTCCATCGCCTTCTTCAGCTCGTCGATGGCGTTGTAGATGATGTCGTAGGTCCGCACCTCGACGCTCTCCTGCCGGGCCAGCGGCTCGGCCTGCGGCTCCACGACGACGTGGAAGCCGATGATGACCGCGTCGGAGGCGGCGGCCAGCGCGATGTCGGAGGCGTTGACCGGGCCGACACCCTGGTGGATCACGGCGAGCTTCACCTGGGCGTTCGCCAGCCGGCCGATGGAGGTGCTGAGCGCCTCCAGCGACCCCTGGACGTCGGCCTTGACGATCACCCGCAGCTCCTTGGCCTCGCCGGCCAGGACGCTCTGCGAGACGTCCTGGAGCGTGATGTGGCGGCGCATCGCGCGCCGCTCGGTCTCCAGCGCCCGGTGCCGCTCCGTGGCCTCGCGCGCGGTGCGCTCGTCGGCCACGACGTGGAGGGTGGCGCCGGCCTCGGTGACCTGCGAGAGCCCCAGCAGCTCGACCGGCATCGCGGGGCCCGCCTCCTTGAGGCTGCCCCCGCGGTCGTCGAGCATCATCCGCACCCGGCCGGAGGCGCTGCCGCAGGTCACGACGTCGCCCACCCGCAGGGTGCCGTGCTGCACCAGGACCGTGGCGACCGGGCCGCGGCTCTTGTGCATGCGGGCCTCGAGCACCGTGCCCTCCGCCGGCCCCGTGGGGTCGGCCTTGAGCTCGAGCAGCTCGGCCTCGAGCAGGAGCATCTCGAGCAGCTTGTCGAGCCCGGTCTGCTTGAGCGCGGAGACCTCGACCATGATGGTCTTGCCGCCCCAGTCCTCGGCCTGCAGCCCGTGGTTGGCCAGCTCCTGCTTGACCCGCATCGGGTTGGCGGAGGGCTTGTCCATCTTGTTGATGGCCACCACGATGGGGACCCCCGCCGCCTTGGCGTGGTCGATGGCCTCGATGGTCTGGGGCATGACCCCGTCGTCGCCCGCGACGACCAGCACCACGACATCCGTCACCTTGGCGCCGCGGGCGCGCAGGGCGGTGAACGCCTCGTGGCCGGGGGTGTCCAGGAAGACGACGTCGCCGCGCCCCGGCAGGCTGACCCGGAACGCGCTGATGTGCTGGGTGATGCCGCCGGCCTCGCCCGCGGCCACGTTGGTCTTGCGGATCGCGTCGAGCAGGCTGGTCTTGCCGTGGTCCACGTGGCCCATGATCGTGACCACGGGTGCGCGGGCGACCAGGTTGGCCGCGACGGCACCGGCGCGCGCCGCGGCCTGCGGCCCCGCCGCGGTGCGCTCCTTCACCTCGAAGTCGAACTTGTCGGCGATGACCCGGATCACCTCCAGCCCGATCCGCTGGTTGAGGGTGATGATCTGCTTGTCCTGCAGCAGTTCCCGGATGATGT
>CAYNUZ010000209.1:0-4426 GCA_964400385.1 uncultured bacterium
ATTCGTCGTCCATCCGCCGCGCTCAGGGATCCAGCGGCCACCCGCGCCCTCGGTCGCAGGCCGCCGGGGCGCCCGGTGTTCGATCTTGCCCAGGGGCGAGCCCATCCGGTGGTGGACCATCTCGTTTTCCGCGAGCGTGATGCCGATCATCCCGGCCAGCGTCGCGGCGAAGACCTTCTCGATCTCCTCGGGATCCTCGCTCTTGGACTCGCCCACGTTGACATGCCCCTCGTTCACCTCGACGTCGGTCTCGTCCGCCTCGTCCCGGGTCATCTCATAGTCGGTGCCCTTGACCGCGGTGACCGTGGAGGCGCCGTAGAGCCCGAAGTCGCCCTCGCCCCGGCTGCGGTCCACCAGCGCCTGCACGCGCCCGCGCAGCAGGTGCAGGAGGGTCTGGACCGTGCGCCCGCCCGGCGCCGGGAGCCGGTCGATCGTGAGCGTGGTCGTCTCGGCCAGGCGGACGAAGTGGCCGTCGTCGAACCGGATCTCGCACTGCGCGCCCTTGAGCGTGATGATCTGGGAGCCCTGCGCCAGGACCATCCCCGCGGACGCGGGTGCCGGCTGCTGCGCGGCGGTGGCCCGGACGCGGACGAGGCCCGTGATCGTGGCCAGGACCGCCGTGTTGACCTTGTGGTCCACCCCGGCGAGCGCGGGGCCACAGAGGGCCGCGAGGACGAGCGGGAGCGCGCGCCGGAGGTGCATGAAGCGCATGGTACCACAGGATTCCCGCGGCGGGCCGGGCGTTGACCGGCGGGACCCCTTTGCTATCATGTTCCCCGTTCCGCCGCGGTTTCGGGCCCGGTTCCGTGGCCGCAGGGACGGATCGACGGACCTTCTGCAGAGTCGGCCGCCAGACGCCCTTCTCAAGGCCGCGTGGCTCCGATGCGAAGAGACCTGGATCCAAACTGATCGAAGGAGGCCACGCATGGCCAAGCTGTATGTCGGAAATCTGCCGTTCCAGACCACGGATGCGGAGCTCAAGACCGTCTTCGCGGCGGCGGGGGAAGTCACCCGCGCCACCGTGGTGATCGACAAGTTCACGAACCGCTCGCGCGGGTTCGGGTTCGTCGAGTTCGCGGACGACGCCGCGGCCCAGAAGGCGATCCAGACGCTGAACGGGCGCGACCTGGGCGGGCGCCCGCTGAAGGTGGCCGAGGCGAAGCCGCAGGAGCCGCGCGGCGATTTCGGCGGCGGGGGCGGTGGCGGCAACTACGGCGGCCCGCGCCGCTTCTGAACTTTCGCTTCAGTTGATGCCGACGGCCGGGGTGGAAACGCCCCGGCCGTTTCGTCTTCAGGCCGCGGGGATCACTCCGGCTTGAAGTGGAAGGCCAGCTCGCCCCACTGGGCGACCTGGGGGGCGCCCGAGGCGAGCGGCTCGAACTGGTAGTTCCGCAGGGCCTTCATGGCCTCCTCGTCGAGCTGCCGCCAGCCGGAGGTCTTGACCACCACGATCTGGCTGTCCACGGTGCCGTTCGGGTAGACCTTGAACCGGAGCATCACCTTGGCGTCAATGCCCTGCTCCTTGGCCCAGTCGGGATAGTCCAGCGGCTCGGCGTACCGCACCGAGCGGCCCGCGCCGCCCGCGGCCCCGGTCCCCATCGTCGGCCCCGGCTGGCCCCCGCCCTCGCCCGCCTCCCCCCCCATCAGCTCCTCGCCGCTGCGCCGCGGCTTCTTGCCGATGGGCACGAATTCCGGGGTGGCGATGCTCACCTGCCCCTTGTGGACGGCCAGGGTGGGCTTCACCCGGCCCGTGCCGCGCCGCCCGCCGGGACGGGCCTTCTGCACCGCCGCCCCCTGCGGCGCGCCGCCCGGGTTCGGGCCGCTCACCAGGGTGATCTCGGTGATGACCGGCATGCGCCGCAGCGACGCGCCCGCCAACCACGCCAGCAGAAGCAGGAGCGCGTGGCCCAGGGTGGAGAGGGCCAGGGACGAGCGCAGGTTCAGCGACACGGCGCGTCCCCGCTCAGGGCCTTTCGCCCGGCTTCACGGGCTCGGTGGCGATGGCCAGCTTTTCCGCCCCGGCCATCTTCGCCGCGTCCAGCGCGGCCACCACGGTGCCGTGGGTGAGCTGCTTGTCCGCCTGCACCACCACCAGCTTGCCCGTGACCTTGAGCTCCTTGAGGTAGTCGGTCAGCCGCTCCTTGGGCACCTCGGTATTGTTCACGAAGTACCGCTCGCCGGAGGTGATGGCGATGATGACGTCCTGCTCGGAGAGCGAGGGCAGCGCCTGCGTCCGCGGCATCTTGATCTTGATCCCCGAGTTCATGATGAGCGGCGTGGTGATCATGAAGATGATCAGCAGCACCAGGAACACGTCGGTGAGCGGCGTGATGTTGATCTCCGCCATCGGCTCATGGACGTCGACGCCGGCCCCGACCTTCACGTCAGCGGTCCCGGGACGGCGTGAGCACGTCCAGCGCCTCGCCGATCCCCAGCTCCAGCTCGGTGCCGGTGCGGCGGACCACCCGGATGAAGTAGTTGTACGCGACCACCGCAGGGATGGCCACCATCAGCCCGGCGGCCGTGGCGATCAGCGCCTGCGCGATGCCGGCGGCCACCACCGTGGCGCCGCCCGACCCCGCGGACGCGAGGTCGCCGAAGGCGTGCATGACGCCCAGCACCGTGCCCCAGAGCCCGATGAACGGGGTGATCGCGCCCAGCGTCGCCAGGATCGAGAGGAACTTCTCCATCTCGACCACCTGGTAGCGGGCGTACCGCGAGAGCGCGGATTCCAGCTCGTCGCGCTTCACCGGCTTCTCCATGACCCGGCGGACGCCCTCCTTGAGGAGGGCGGGCAGCGGCCCGGGGGTCTCGTCGCAGAGCACGATCAGCGCCCCGAGGTCGTCGTTGCGCTTGTGGCTCTTGCGGAACCGCACGAAGAACTCGTGCACGTTGATCCGGCACTTCCGGAAATAGACGAACCGCTCGATGATCACGCCGAGCGACGCCACCGAACAGGCGATCAGCAGGTACATCACCATGCCGCCGCGCGCGATCATCTCCAACACGGTCAAGCTGCCGATGTTCATCCGCCCTCCTTGGGGTTCCGGGTTTCGCTCATTGTACCCATGTCAAAAGGTCAGAACGCCACCATCGCGCCCGCGCTCAGCAGCGCCTTGGGCTCGGGATAGCCGGCCCAGCGCTCCACCGGCGAGCCGCCCAGGTTTGATACCCGGGCGAAGACCTCACCCCACGCGCCCGGCGTCCACGTGACGCCCGCGCCCAGGTCCGTGAACGGCGCCAGCTCCGCGGTTCCCGCGGCCGACCGCGGCCGCCAGCGCACCAGCTCCGCCGTCAGCTCCGCCGTGACGGTCCGCCAGCCGGCCGTCAGCCCGGCCGTGCCTTCGGCACGCGGCACGTTGGCCATCCGTCCCACGGCCGCGGTCAGCGTCCGCCACCGGCCGCCGGCCTTGACCGACCACCGGCTCCCCGCCATCAGCGCGTCCAGCGTCTCGAGCGGCATCGCGCCGTCGAGCGCGAGCTCCTGCGTGCGCAGCGACGGTACCTGCGCCGGCTCCCAGAGCCCCTGCCCCGGCCGCTCCGCCCAGGTCGCGGCATCGCGCGTCTCGACGAACCGGTACGCGACGCGCACCGAGGTCCCGTCCCGCCAGCCCTGCCAGGCGGCCAGCTCGGCGTTGGCCAGCTCGCGTTCCGGCCTGAGCCGGGAGGTGAAGACACCGTAGGGATTCTCCGCCGCGGCGCGGGTGAACCAGGGCGCGTTGAGGGACGGCGCGAACCGGGCCGCGATCGTGGGCCCCGCGGGCACCGTGAACGAGAGCCCGCCCGCCGGCAGGGCGGATCCCGTGAACCCGCCGCCCCCGAAGAGCCCCTCGAGGTTCACGCCCGCCTCGCCGCGCCACCGTTCTCCCGGCACCCACTCCGCCACGAGCAGGCCGCCCATGAGCATATGATTGCCGGTCCGTCCCGCCGACTCCGTTTCGCCCCGGCCGCGCAGACGGACGGTCACGGCATCGCGCTCCCAGATCGGCACCCACTGTCTGGCGACGAGTCCCAGTCCGCTCACATTCCCGCCCGGTGCTTCCACCCGGGCGGCCGAGAACCGGCCGCTGAATGCCGCATTAGAAGCCGCGCGGGTGGCGTCCGCGCCTACCGCGATCCGCGCCAGCCGGCGCTGGGACGTCGCCGAGAGGTACGGCAGGTCCCGCGCACCCAGTCCCGCCTCGATCATCCCGGCATTGGCGTCGGGCATCCCGCCAAGGAAGGGCAGCGGCCAGCCGGTCCCGGACCGGGTGGCGTCCGGCACGACATACCCCGCGCCGATTCCCAGCCCGGCGTCGAACCCGCCGGCATGGCCGCGGCCCACGGCCGCCCCGGCCAGTCGCGACCCCGACACCTCGACCCCGGTGAACCGCTCCTCCCGCTGCGTCCCGAACCACCCCGCGCCGCCGAGCCAGGTCTCGTTCGC
>CAYNUZ010000210.1:0-4424 GCA_964400385.1 uncultured bacterium
ACCTGGAGGCGGCGACCCGGCGGCGGTTGCGCATCAAGCGGCTGGTCCGGGCCGTGACCCGGCGGGAGGTACAGCCGCATCCCTGGACCGACCGGATCGACCGCTGGGTCATGCACCCGGTCGCGGGTCCGCTGATCTTCGGGGCGGTGGTCCTGCTGGTCTTCCAGTCCATGTTCACCTGGGCCCGGCCGGCCATGGGCCTCGTGGACCGGGGGTGCACCGCGCTGGCGGAGGCCATCCGGGCCGCGGGCCCGCCCGGGCTCGCGGGCAGCTTCCTCGCGGACGGCGTGGTCGCCGGCGTCGGGGCGGTGGTCACGTTCCTGCCGCAGATCCTCGTGGTCTTCCTCTTCCTGGCGATCCTGGAGCACTCGGGGTACCTGGCGCGCGCGGCGCTCATCATGGACCGGCTGATGCGCCGGATCGGCCTGCAGGGCCGGTCCTTCCTCCCGCTCATCAGCTCCTACGCCTGCGCGGTCCCCGGGGTCATGGCGACCCGGACCATCGAGAACCGGCGGGACCGGCTCGCGACGATCTGCATCGCCCCGTTCATGACGTGCAGCGCCCGGCTGCCGGTCTATACCCTGCTGATCGGCGCGTTCATCCCGGACCGGCCGCTCCTGGGCCGCGTGCTGGGGTTGCGGGCCGCGACGCTCCTGGGCCTGTACGCGCTGGGATTCGGGGCGGCCCTGCTGACCGCCCGCCTCCTCAAGAGCTCGATCCTGCGCTCGGATCGCACGCCGTTCACCATGGAGGTCCCGCCGTACCGCGCGCCGCAGGCCAGGGTCATCCTCCTGATCCTCTGGGAGCGCGCCCGGGTCTTCCTGCAGCAGGCGGGGACCATCATCCTGGCGGTCAGCATCGTCATGTGGGCGCTGGCCACGTTCCCGCGCGCGCCGGGGGAGCCGGACCTGCAGGCGACCGCCGCCGGCCGGCTGGGCACCCTGATCGAGCCGGTGATCAAGCCGCTCGGGTTCAACTGGCGCGTCGGGATCGGGCTGGTCTTCGCCCAGGTGGCCCGGGAGGTGATCGTCAGCACCCTCGCCACGACCTACCGGGTCAGCGAACCGCGGGGCACGACCCGGAGCCTGCAGGAGGCGTTGCGCCGGGACATGACCCCGCTCGCCGCGGTGTCGCTCCTGGTGTTCTTCGCGCTGGCCATGCAGTGCATGTCCACGCTGGCGGTGGTGCGGCGGGAAACCGGGGGCTGGACCGTCCCGGTGGGGATGTTCCTGTACATGAACGTCCTGGCGTACGGGGCCGCCTTCGCGGTGTACCAGGGGGGGCGCTGGCTTGGGTGGGCCTAGGACGTGCCCGCTGTGCGGGACGCCGACCCTCCCCGTGGCGCCCTCCGCCGGGTGCGCCGGGTGCGCGCTGCAGCCTGCCTGCACGCTCCCGTGCTGTCCCCAGTGCGGGTACGCCGGCGACGACGGGGAGGCGGGTCGGGACGGCGGCCGGGCTGAGGCCCGTCAGGGCCCCGACCGGCAGGGGTCATCGCCGGGGGCGGCGGACTCCGCGACGATGCCGGCATGAACCGGGTTCGCCTCCGCCCGTCCCGATGGCAGGCTGACCGTGGTCAGGTTTTCGGGGGAATGCCCGTCAGCGCAGGGCGGGGCGCCGGACGGGAGGATACCAGCATGAACGCCGCAACGGAGACCGACGGGAGGCCAAGGACATGAACGCCACGAGACGCTTGTACCGGGGTTGGGCCCTTGTGATCGCGGCCATCGGGGCGGCCCCCGCCGCCCATGCGACCTTGGATGCCGCGCTGGCCTTCTCGGCCGCGACCGTGAACGTGGGACAGGGCGTCGTGGTGTCGCTCACCGTGACCAACACGGGCGCCGGCGACGCGCTGAACCTCGTTCCGCAGATCTCGCTGGCCGGACCCGCGGTGGTGACCGCCCCGACCCCCCTGACCGCCACGCAGCTGGGAGCCGGTGACCAGGTCACCTTCCAATGGACCCTCTCCCCGAACGGCGGCGGGACGATCGCCGTGACCGCGAACGCCACGGCGGCGGGTCCGGACGTGTCGCCCACGACAAGCGGCTCGGTGTCGGTCCCCGGCCCGACCCTGGACGCCCGGTTGAACGCCCTCAAGACGACGGTGACGGTCGGCCAGGGCGTCCAGCTCACCCTCACGGTCACCAATACCGGCGGCTCGGCGGCGACGAACGTGAAGGCGGCCGCCTGGAGTTCGACGGTCACGGGAACCGGCGCCGCGCCGGCCGCGGCCGGCTCGCTGGCCGCGGGCGCGAAGACCACCTTCGGCTGGACGGCGACGCCCACGGCGGCGCAGGCGGGCCAGACGATCGTCTTCACCGCAAGCGCGACGGCGGACGGCCTGGTCCTCTCGCCGCAGTCCAGCGTCACCATCACCGTCCAGTCCGCGCCGGCGGTCACGGCGAAGCTGGTCGCCACCTCGCAGACGATCAGCGGGGGCGGGAAGTTCCTGGTCATCCTCACCGTCTCGAACAGCGGCCAGGCGTCCGCGATCGTCGCCATGACGACCACCGCCTGGGCGGCCAGTGTGGCGGGCGTCACCGTGACGCCGTACGCCGCGTCGGCGCCCGTCACGCCGGCCACGATCGCGTCCGGCGCCACGGTCTCGTTCACGTGGACGGTCACGGCCAAGGGCGTGACGACCGGCCTGGTCCTCTCCAACACCCTGTTCGTCACCGACGCCAACGGCGGTCCGGCGCTGGCCTCGCAGTGGTTGAAGACGAATACCGTCTCCCTGGTCGGGTTGGGGGCGCTGAAGGGCGGCCTGGCCGCCTTCCGGAGCTCGACGGCGCTGGGGCAGCCCGTGCAGTTCGTGCTGACCCTCACCAACACCGGCGGGACGACCGTGGAGAACATCACCGCGGTCCTGTGGGCCGACGGGGCGGGGACGGCCATCAGCGGCCCTTCGCCGGCAAGCCTGGCGGCCCTCGCGCCCGGGGCGAATGCCGCCTTCACCTGGACCGCCACGCCGCCCGACTCCGGGCCCGTCAAGGTCCACGCCACGGCCTTCGGGTTCACCGGCAGCGTCACCGGCGCCATCGAGGTGGATGCCGCGCGGGCCGACGCGGAACTGCCCGGTATCCCCGCGGCGGACGTGAAGACGGCCTTTGTGTTCCCGGCGCCGGCCCGCGACCGCGCCAGCATCGGCTACACGATGGCCTCGTCCGGAACGGTCAGGATCCGGGTCTACAACGAGGCGGGCCAGCTCGCCGCCACCGTGGAAGAGGCCAAGCCGGCGGGCGTGCAGTCCAGCGCGCTCACGACGTCCCGGCTGGCGCCGGGAGTGTACTACTTCCTGCTGACGAGGACCTATGACTCGGGCGGTTCGGACAAGGCGGATATGCGCAAGTTCGTGGTGGTGCACTAATGGAGGCGGCGATGAACACCCAGGATTCCTGCGGCATCAAGCTGGCGCGGTTGGGTTCGGCGGGTCTGGCGGTCGCGGTGTTCGCGCTGCTCCGTCCCCCGGTCGCCCGGGCGGGGGAGACGACGGAGGACGTGGCGTCGCTCGCGATGCCGGCCAGCCAGGAGCGCGGGTCGGCCCGGGCCGCCGCGATGCAGGCGACGTACGTGGGCATCGCCCAGGGGGCGGAGGCGCTGCGGTGGAACCCGGCGGGCCTGGGGAACCTCACCCTGGCGGAAGCCGGGGCCCACCATGTGAGCGGTCTGGGGGGCGCGATCGGCGAGTCCGTCGTCATCGGGGTGCCCCTGGGGCGGATCGGCGGCCTCGCGGCCTCCGGGGACTATGCGGACGCGGGGTCCTTCGAGACCCGCGACAGCGTCGGCAACGTGACCGGGCACCATGCCGCCTCGACCGGCGGCATCGGAATCGGATACGGCCTGGCGCTGCCGATGGACCTGGCGGTGGGCGCCGCGGTCAAGGGATCGCGGCAGGCGCTGGCCGGGACGTCCTATACCTCCTTCGCGGCGGACCTGGGGGCCCTGTGGACCGGCATGGCGCCGCTGGCCGTGGGCGTGGCTCTGGACAATCTCGGTACGAGCGGCTCGGCGAGCACCCTGGCGTGGGGCATCCGGGCGGGCGCCTCGTACGCCAGGGAGTTCGGCCCGCTCCAGCAGGTCCTCGCGGCGGCCGCCGCCGAAGTCCAGCCCGGGGGCTTGCACCGGGTGAGCGTGGGCGCCGAAGACACGTTCTTCCGGCGGCTGTCGGTGCGGATCGGCTACCGCCTGAACCTGGCTGACCAGCAGCTCGACGGGCTGACCGGCATGACGGCGGGCCTGGGCGTTGCGGCGGGCGGCGTGACCCTCGATTACGCGTGGCTGCCCGCCGGCGATCTCGGGACCCTGCAGCGGGTGAGCCTGACGTATCGCACCGGGGTGAAGACGCGGACCGGGCCCGGCGAAGAAGGAGGAGCACAATGACCACGCAGCGATCCCCCTGGGTGATGGCGGTCGCCGTCGCGGCCGTC
>CAYNUZ010000211.1:0-4410 GCA_964400385.1 uncultured bacterium
ACGCCGGACACGGTGGGGCCGGCGAGCGTGTCTGCGGACACCCACCCCGCCTCGGTTCGCGCCGGTCAATTCCGGATGGTTATGTGGGAGAGGTTTCGGGGGCGGCGGGGGTGTAGTCGCGCTCGTGGCCGAGGAGGGAGCGCAGGCCGCGCAGGCCCAGCTCGAGGTCCTGCCAGTTGCGCACCGAAAGGAGGGAGCGCAGGACGAACGACGGGTGGCGGTGGAGCCGCCAGAGCTTGTTGCCCCAGGCGATGGGGTCCTCGGGCGACTGGACGATCGGCTTGGACAGGCCGTACGCGTCGTAGTTCATCGGGTCGATCGTGAACCACTTGTTGTCCTTCATGTACTTGTGCAGCGGCGTGCCCGGGTACGGGATCACCACGTTCGCTTCCAGGCAGTCGCCGCGCTTGGCCTTGTAGAGGAGCAGGTCCCGCGCCACGTCGTACGTGCGCTGGAGGTGCTCCGCCTGCTCCCAGGGGAAGCCGACCATTGTCGTGACCATTACCGCGAACCCGTGGTCCTTCGCCAGCTTAATCCCGCGGACCGTCTCCTCCACCGTCTGGTCCTTCGAGAGGCGCTTGAGCGTGTCGTCGTTGCCGGACTCCAGGGCGATCTTGAGCATCCGGTACCCGGCGCGCTTCATCAGCTCGCACCGGTCCGGCGTGACCGAGTCGGCCCGGCAGTTCGACGAGATGTAGACCCGGCCGGCCACCTTGAGCTTCTCCAGCTCGTCCGTGAAGGCCTCCAGCCAGGCCAGGTCCCACATGCCGCCCGCCTCGTTGTCGTCGAACACCTCGCGGACGCCGTACCGCTCGACCAGCATCGCGATCTCGCGCGCGACGTCCCGCGGGTCCCGCAGCCGCGCCTTCTTCTCCCAGAACGCGTACTGCCAGATGCAGAACGTGCAGGTGCCGGGGCGCTTCACGCCCCCGCACCCGCGGCCGCTCAGGATGTAGGCCACCGGCCGGTGCAGGTAGGCCTCCCCGTAGACGTTCCAGTGCGTGAGGTCCCGGTCAATCCACGGGAGCGTGTTGAGGTCGTCGGTGGGCGTGTAGGTCCCCCCCACCGCCGGGGCCCCCGCCGCGTCCCGGAACCAGACCCCCCGGGGCAGCGGCCCCTTGCCGTCCAGGTGGGCCACCAGCCCCAGCAGCGCCAGGTCGTAGTCGCCGCCGGTGACGACGAAGTCCACGGAGCTCCCCGTCACCGACTCCTCCGGGAAGTAGCTCACGTGGTCGCCCACCAGCGCCACCCGGGTGCCTGGCAGCCGCGACTTCAGTTCGTCAATGAACGCCCAGTGGAGCCGGATCATCGTGACCTTGGTCTCGATCACCACCAGCCCGGGCCGGAAGGCCTCCAGCCTCGCCCACCAGGCGGCCATGTCCTGCCCTTCGGCGATGCCGTCCTGCCACCCCACGTCGTGCCCGGCGCGCTGCAGCAGCGTCGCGGCCTGCGACATGACGAGCGGGTAGATGCGGATCTCGCCGGAGTGGGTGAAGGAGAAGATGCGGCTCTGGGTCAGGACGGGAATGCGGCCGTGGTACAGCAGCGGAGGATAGCCGATCGCGACCCGCATTACGGTAGTAGGGTCATCATACCAACCGGATCACTCGGGGGTCAGGGCACCCGCTCCCCAGCGGAAATTCAGCACCAGCGTGCCGGTGGAGCACACCACCTTGTACCCGGCCGTTCCCGCCGACCGCTTGAACTGGGTGGCCGGAAAGAGCATCCGGGTGAACGTCCCGTCGGGGCCCGCGGTCACCACGTCCAGGTGGACGTCGTCGCCGGACTGGAGGGTGGCGTTCAGCTCCTCGTGCGGAGCGAACCCCTCCCCCTGCACCATCCAGGTGTCGGCGTTTGCCGATCCCAGCTCCGCGCTGATCCGCCGCCCGCCCTCCCGCGCCTCGAGGGGAAACGGCACCCGCCGGACGTAGGCCGCCACCGAGCCGTCCGCGGCCAGCGCGGCGAGGTCGTAGACCTCCCCCCGCGCCAGCCCGTAGGCGTGCAGCTCCGCCTCCGTCCCGGCCGCCGACGACATCAGCTTGCCCGACTCCGCGAGGTAGACGCCGGGCACCAGCGCCGCCGCCCCGCCGCGCGGCCGGTGCCAGACGCGCAGGGGCTTGCCGGAGGTGTTCCCCGCGGCCGTGAGCCGGAAGGCGACATCCGTCTTCCCGCCGACGGGCTCCCGCCGCAGTTCGGTGAGCGTGAGGACGATCCCGGGAGTCGCGTGCGCCGGATCCCAGCGCACGGCGGCCGCGGGGCCGCCGCAGCCCGCCGCTCCCGCGAGCCACGCGCCCGCCAGCGTCATCCCCGCGATCCGGACGTGTTTTCCCATGAAGCGGGTATAGTATAGCGAGCTTTTTCTCCGATGAACCGCCCGTCCCGCACCATAGCCTTGTTGCTCCGGCTGGTCGTCCTGACCGCCGCGCTCGTCATTCCGCTCGCCTTCTGGCTCAAGGCCTACGAGGTCTTCGAGCTGGCGAAGAGCATGGCGCTCTGCCTGCTGGGCCTGGCCGCCGGCGCGTTGCTGATCTGGCGGGGCACCCCCCTCACCGTCCGCACCTGGACCGGCGGACTGCTGCTGTTCGGGACGTGCGTCCTGTCGGTTTCCCGCTCGCCCCTCCTGATCGCCAGCATCGAGCGGCTGTGGGAGATTGCCGGGCTGGTGATCCTCATGTGGGCCGCCGAATCGAGCGGCATCTCGCGGATGCGGCTGCTCGCCTGCGTCCTCTTCGCCCATGCCATGGTGACGCTGTATGGCATTGTGCAGTTTTTCGGGATTGACGCCTGGGTCCCCGACCTGTACGTCCAGTGGACCTCGTTCGGTGAGAACCGGGTCTATTCCACGATGGGGAATCCGGACTTCCTCTCGGCCCAGACCTCCTTTCTCCTGCCGGTCATCGTCGGCCTCCTGCTGGGTGTTGAGAGTCTCGGCGGCCGGATCCTGCTCAGTGCCAGCTTCCTGCTCGCCTTCCCCCCGATCATCTACACGCAGGCACGCGGCGCGTTCGTCGCGTTCGTGGCCTCCACCTTGACCATGCTGTATCTCGTCGGCCGCTATGTCCGGCGCGAGACCAATGCCAAGATCTTCCAGCGGGTCGCCATCGCCATCCTCATCATCGCCGGACTTCTGTTCGCCACACCTCCTGGACGGCATTTCGCCGGGAGGTTCTCCGAGGTCTTCGAGGATCCGGTCAAGTCCGCCGACCTTCAGGTCCGCCTGATGTACTGGTACACCGGCTGGCTGATGGGCACCGGGTATCACCTCAAATCCCATCATGGAATCACGGTCCTCGGGAGCGGCATCGGCGCCTTTCACCTGGCCGGATCCCGCGCCCAGGGTGCCGCACAGGTGATCTGGGACGGACGCTGGCCGCGGGCGGCAGATGTGGTCAGCCCCCACCTCGAGATGTACGCACACAATGATTACGTGCACCTGTTTGCCGAAATCGGGCCTGTGGGTCTCGGGCTGTACCTCTGGGCGATGGTGACGATCTTTATGGCGGCCCTCCGGTCCATCCGGGCCCTGGGCCCGGACCAGAACAGGGAGCGCTGGATCCGGATCGGGCTGCTTTCCTCGGTCGTGTCCTTCTACGTCAACAGCACGGTCAACTTTCCCCTCAAGGTGGTGTCCAATGCCCACCTGTTCTTCTCATGCCTGGTGCCGGCGATCATGGCAGGATCCTCACTGCCCCGCCGCACGCTCACCTTGCCCGCGACTGGCGCGGTCCGTGGACTGGCGTACGCGCTTGCCGCATTCCTCTTCCTCCTCGGCAGCGAGCGCCTGGGATCGAATATCGTCGCCAGCACCTACATGAAGTACGGCCACCAGTTGATCTCGGCGAATTACGCGAAGCAGTCCATGGTCTTCTTCCAGAAGTCCACCCGGCTCAACCCGTTCCACAAGGACGGCATCCTGCTGCACTACTACTACGGCAAGGCGCTCCAGAACGACGGCCGGATGCCCGAGGCGGTCGAGGCCTTCACCCGGTCCATCGGGGTCTTTCCCGACTTCCCGGAGGGCTTCCAGGCGCGCGGGCTGGCCCGGTACCAGATGGCGACCGAGCGCCCTGCCGCCTCGGCGACCCTGATCCAGGCCGACCTGAAGCTGGCGCTCGAGGACCTGGGCGTGGCGCATGACCTCAACCCCAAGGACCCGATGACCTGCTTCTACGAAGGGCTGGCCTACCGGTTCAACCACCAGCCCGCGGAGTCCATCCCGCTGCTGCTGGGGGCGATCAAGTTCTCCCAGGACCGGATCCCGGACGCGACGTGGAGCCTGGTGCAGTCCTATATCGAGGTGGGCAAGCTCCCCGAAGCCCGCGCCATCCTGGAACCGGCGCTGGCCCGGTTCGGGACGGCGCTGCCGCCGGCCGCCAAGTCGGTGCTGGCGGCACTGAAGGCGGGCCGCCG